>NZ_JAAHHE010000007.1:56809-145012 GCF_010692525.1 Moorena sp. SIO3B2 | reverse complement strand
ACGGCAAAATCCTTTCGGAAACTCTGGCCTCATGTTTTCTAAGCAAATCACTGACTCGAAAGTATACGACTGGTTTGAGGAGCGTCTGGAAATTCAGGCACTTTCCGATGACATCACTTCAAAGTACGTACCTCCCCACGTTAATATTTTTTACTGCCTGGGTGGAATTACTCTAACTTGCTTTATAATCCAGTTTGCCACTGGATTTGCCATGACCTTCTACTACAAGCCGACGGTCGCTGAAGCATTTAGCTCTGTACAGTACATTATGACTGACGTGAGCTTCGGCTGGCTGATCCGCTCTGTTCACCGCTGGTCTGCCAGCATGATGGTGCTGATGATGATTTTGCACGTCTTCCGGGTCTATTTGACTGGTGGTTTCAAAAAGCCCCGTGAACTGACCTGGGTGACAGGGGTAGTTTTAGCAGTAATTACCGTCTCCTTCGGTGTGACTGGCTACTCCTTGCCTTGGGACCAAGTTGGTTACTGGGCGGTCAAGATTGTATCTGGCGTTCCTGAAGCTATTCCCGTGGTTGGTTCTTTAATCGTCGAACTGCTGCGGGGTGGTACTAGTGTAGGTCAGGGTACTCTGAGTCGCTACTACAGTCTACATACCTTTGTGCTGCCCTGGTTTATCGCTGTCTTCATGCTGCTGCACTTCCTGATGATTCGCAAACAGGGCATTTCTGGTCCGTTGTAAATCTGTACTGACTAAAAGTCAGGAAAGTGTTAAAACTAAATGCAAACCTTGCTGCTGCCACCTGCTTACCTTTACTTATTAAGGAGAAGAATTTAAGCAATGTCAGTTCTTAAAAAGCCGGATCTAGACGATCCAATTTTACGTGCCAAACTAGCCAAGGGGATGGGTCATAATTATTATGGCGAGCCAGCTTGGCCTAATGACCTCCTCTACGTTTTCCCAGTGGTAATCATGGGTTCCATTGCTCTATGCATTGGTTTAGCTGTGCTTGATCCAGCTATGATTGGTGAACCAGCCGATCCCTTTGCCACACCTTTAGAAATCCTCCCGGAATGGTATCTATATCCTGTTTTCCAAATTTTGCGGATTCTCCCTAATAAACTTTTGGGTATTGCTGCTATGGGATCAGTTCCCTTGGGTCTGATGCTGGTTCCCTTCATCGAAGGTGTGAACAAATTCCAGAACCCATTCCGCCGTCCAGTGGCAACTCAATATTCACGTTACCTGGGAAGGCCTAGGGGAAGCGATAATTTATCCCAATCCCACTCCGGATCTATTTACCCAGCAGCCTTTGGTTATCTGTGGACGTATTTCTCCCATTCAAGAGTTCCAGGCAGAACAGTTGCAGGTTAGCAAGTTGAAGGTTAAAAGTTTGGAGAATAACCTACCGGACTCGAAGGTTACAGCTGAAGAACTTTCAACCAAACAACATTCAACCTTAACCCCAAACCAACCTTGGCCAAAAGGCCACGCTACCCGAACAACCCCTACTGGCACTCTCAGGATTACGGGTACTAGGGGGGATGGTAGTTACTACCAGAAAAGATTTAACCTCAATTTTGATCAAGCCAACAATCCAGCTATTGCCCAGCTGTGGGGTAGAGCAAGGATTAAACACCTGATGCAGCAAATGTTGAGCTGTGAAACTAAAGCTGGGGTAGAGGCAGTGACGGAAACAGCGTTGAGTTATCAACTATTGTGCCAGTACACCGCTTTTGTGGCTGTCAGTGATCAGGTACCGGTTGCAGGTGAAAGCCACCTCATATCGATGCAAGTACCAGTAACAATCCCAGAAGGAGTTAACTGGGAAGGCATGATCAAAAGTACTTTTGCTAGTGCAATTCAGGATAGACTCAGGCTACAGAAGTGGCGTTCAGGGTTGAGAGCAGGGGATAAGGAGAGCAGGAGACAAGCAGCAATTGACATCAATTCCAAATTCTTGCCTGATGAGCAGGGGAAAAAGGGGAAACCGAAGAACTCTAAGATCAACCGATCGTTACTGTTTTCCCTCTCTCCCTTATCTTCTGGCACCGCCTGGTCTTCTCCTATCCCAAGATCTGTGTTACCAATAAGTGAATATAGGAAATTGGGGGTTAAAAGCAAAGCTTGGATTCAACAGTCAGAGTATAGGCAAAACAGGTACCAAGAATCTAAGCTAACCTGTAATAATGATAATCGCTATGATACCCATCAGGCATCAGAAATGAGCCCTCAGGATTATATTCTTTCTAAGACAGTTCAGGATAGCCTCACTGATAATGATAATCCCTATGATACCCATCAGGCATCAAAAATTATTACTGAGGACTATTTAGCCAATCAATCACCAGATAATTTTGAATTGACCTTGGTCTGTCCTAGATTGATTAAAAAGGTGAAGTCAGAGATATTAAGCTCAGCGGCAATCAGCCATCACAGGTTACAGTTGGTCAGAGTTAAGGGATTAGATGAAATAGGGACAACCTGTTTAACCCAACATCTGCAACGATTGAACCTACCCCTAGGGGTAGCTGGTGAAATTGTCTTCGAGTTCCTAGTTCGTAGAGGTCGCGTGATCAGGGTGATGTGGGATGAAGCAGCCTCTACCCTGACCGAAGCCCAAATGATTGATTTGATTAAGCGATCGCTTTCTTGTTGGCGAGTGCCCGAAACCTCTGTAAAGAGCGTGTGTTTAACCTTACGCATTAACGAAGGTGCAACTCAATGACATCTTGCTTAATCGTGAGATCATAATCTTGATAGAAATTGTGTCCTAGCAGTCCAATTGACAGGGATGGACTAACAGCAACCAGTAGGTTGTTAGCCACAATACCTCCTGCGGCAGCGGAGGCCAAGCGACCCAGGGGTACATCAACTGTACCATTAGCTGTATCCATCGTGGCAGTTCCTTCTGGCTTCAATGCCAAAGCTTTTGCCATTTTTGGGGTAATTGTCACGACGGATGCTCCTGTATCAACCACCATTTCAAAGGTTCGTTTACCATTAAAAGTGACATCAATTACAGGAGTGTTATAGACTCGGCGTTTGATGGGGATTGTAATCACCCCTGAATTGTTTGGCTTTGATATGCCGCAAAGTTTGCCAAGGTCAATCAGATTGCCATTGGCATCCCGCATGAAACAGGGTAAATCGATTTGAGCTTTAGAAACAGCAGGAGTCAGGGTGCTGGTTGTGATTACAAATAATGTTGTTAATAGTTGGATTGGTAAATAGGGTTTCACCTGATTTATCTACTCCAGTATTTTGATTAGTACAAACTTTTAGGAAGGATTAAGGATGAAGGCTGACTCTGGACTTATCGCCTAATCCTAGATTACCCAGGGAAACTCTTAAACCAACACTACTCTTAGAGAGAGTTTATAGATACACTTTAATAATAGCTAATCGGTAATAAATCAATTAGCAGATAGGGAATCGTTGTTGGCTCGTTATCGGGAAAAGTTTGGGGAGTTATGCTGATAGCTGGCACTATTACAAAAAAACTTAATAAAGGAAGTCATAACAATCGATTTGAGTACTGAAATCGATGCAGCAAGGGAACAGGGGAGCCAGCGCTAGCTGCACATCGACCATCGGCCAGCAATCCCCACTAGGTCAGGGATTGCCCATTGGCGCACGCTACGCGATTGGCCGTAGGCCACGCTAAAAGCGATCGCCTTTAGTGCTCAAACAGTTGAGCTAGCAATGGGCTAACTGTCTATTGTGATAGTGCGATCGCACTCAAGTGTGGCCACTATCGGTTATTCAGAACTATCTTCTGCCACATTGGTGGACTCAGACTCTTCGGTCTCTACTGCCTGTTGTTCCGATATTTCCTCGACCACAGTAGTGGATTGATATTCCCTTGGAGCTACCGCCTTTTGTTCATAACTATCTTCGACCACAGTAGTGGACTCAGACTCCCCGGTCTCTACTGCCTGTTGTTCCGATATTTCCTCGACCACAGTAGTGAATTTATATTCCCTTGGTGCTACCGCCTTTTGTTCATAACTATCTTCGACCACAGTAGTGGACTCAGACTCCCCGGTCTCTACTACCGCTTCTTCCAATATCTCATCAACAACAGTAGTGGACTCAGATTCCCTTGGAGCTACCGCCTGTTGTTCATAACTATCTTCGACCACAGTAGTGGACTCAGACTCCCCGGTCTCTACTACCGCTTCTTCCGAGATCTCCTCAACAACAGTAGTGGACTCAGATTCCTTTGGAGCTACCACAGGTTTCTCTGATGTAATGTCGAGTTTCTCTGGCGCTTCAGGTGAGGGGCTAGGGGTGACAGCGGAACGTCCGAAGAAACTGCCAAAGCGACTCCAGATGTTTAATTTTGGCTTTTCTGACGGTTCAGGTAGAGGGGTTACTGATTCAGCCCCAGTAGTTGCTTCCTCAACTGGTGCTGGGGTTTCACTGGCAGGAACTAGCTCTTCTGCTTCCAAAGTTGTTTCCACCTCAGGTAGGTTGGACTCAACCTCAGGAGTTGGTTCCTCCAGAGTTATTGGTAGTTCACTGGGTGTTACAGATTCCTCTAGTTCTGGTATTTGCTCTGTTTCAGTGGGTGCTAATTCCCCTGGTGGTGTAGTGTCTTCTTCTGTAGTTTCTTGTTCTAAGGAGGTCGGTTCAGAGGTGAGAGGTTCTTCAACTATCGGAACAACCGAGGGTATTGGTGTTGGCTCTACTGTAGGCGAAGTAGTCAATGATGGACTCGGAGCTGGTGTCTCTTCTGGTACAGGTATTGGGGTTGCCGGTGGCTGATAGTTGGGGTCTACAATACCACCAGCTTGCTCAGCCGAGAGTTGACCCAATACTAGGTGGGAAAGGGTGTCTTCACCGTTAGGCTGGTAGTTAATCACCTGTACTGTGTTGTTGAAAACATTCTTGACTGGGTTGCCCTGTCCATCGAGAAACTCTAACTCTACCCAGTTTTTGCCCTCTTTAAACCCTGTCAGATAAATCGATTCCCAACGGTCGAGTAGGAAACTTTGACCGTTCACAGTAACCCGAATCTGCCAATCAACACTATCATCATCTAGATTGTCTTGAGCCACTAGCTGGAGAGGGGTATTACTCAAGGGGGTATTCGTCAAATAGAAGTCCAGCAGAATCGGCTCTGCTCCGTAGTCGCCTTTTGGAACGTTGTAAGTTAGGAGTGGCAGCGCTGGATCTGGGTTGTTGTCGTCAGTTTTAGTAAAGATATGAAATGTGGTCTGGGCATAGGCACCTTGATTTTTGAAGCTCTCATCCCAGGGGCGAGAGGCAAATGCCCGCAGGGTATGGGTGCCAGGGGATAAATCCTCTAGGATTAGAGGTTGGTCTAGGTCATAGATGGCTTGGTAAGGTTGGTTGTCCAGGATGACGTTCAGATGAGGACCTATACCTAGATCGGGATCTTGGAAAATTGGCAAGTCCTGAACCTGAAATTTCACTGATACTGTTGTATCTTCAAGCACCATGTCATCACCAGGTCTGACAATGAACACTTGAGGCTGGTAAGCCTCTAGGCTCTGACTAAGTTCTTGAATAGCTAGGGGTGGCCCTACTTCTGATAACTGATTAACTTGCTTGGTTTGGGAGCTGGCATCGATGCCAAACCCCTTCGATGTCTTGATGCGATCGCTACCACAGGCCACCAGACCCCAAACTAATATCGTTGTGATTAGGAAGAAAAAAAGTCTTTTCACCATGATTAACTGGCTGTTCCTACCCAACAAGCCATCTCCTTTGATCACCAGCCTTTAATCTTAACTTACAGGTTGACCTCTAGTCTTGCTCCTTGTCTTTAGGTGTTGGTCTATGAGCGTTGGGGTTGCCTATTGGCAGGATGATCAAGTCTGTTCTAACTTTCCCCCTCTTGGTGCGCATTTCCTTGGCAAGGTTACCTAGCCTGGGTCCCACCGCTCTTCCAAGTGTTCCGCTTTTCTATAAATCTTCCGCTTCTCTATCAACCATACCCCTACACCTTCAACCCTTGAGGGTCGTCCGTCTAGATCGGGGACACTTTTTTCAAAAAATATTTAGCATTTATTTACATTTTTTAACATTTTGAAAAAATTATCATTGAATTTTTCTATAGTTAGTTTTGATTTGTTGTGATGGCGGCTTAGACACAAACAGTGGTATACCTATTAATACTGCTAATTGAGAATAGTTAACGATTATCCAAAAAATTGTTAACTATTTTTAACTGAATTCAAAAAGCGCCTGAAGCAAGACCTATTATCTTCTAAGGGAGGTATCCGTTTTGACGTAAATTCAGAACAGGTCCTTGCTTCGGTTAGAAAGCAGTGATTAAAAAAGTGCTTTCTTATCCATAAAAATAAAACTCCCCTAGGGGTATTAGTCGTTCCTTGTCTAGAGAGGAGATTCCTCATGCCACTCGAGGTCGATAACGACCCGGTACCAGCTTCCTTTGAGAAGTGGGGTAAGCCAGGTCATTTTGATCGAACCCTAGCGAGAGGTCCCAAAACCACCACTTGGATTTGGAACCTTCACGCTAACGCTCATGATTTCGATAGTCATACCAGTGACTTAGAAGACGTTTCTCGCAAAATATTTAGTGCACACTTCGGTCACCTAGCCGTTGTCTTTGTCTGGTTGAGCGGCATGTACTTCCATGGTGCTCGTTTTTCTAACTACGAGGCATGGCTGAGTGATCCCACTAGTATTAAGCCCAGTGCTCAAGTGGTTTGGCCCGTTGTTGGTCAAGGCATTTTGAATGGGGATGTTGGTGGGGGCTTCCACGGCATCCAAATCACCTCTGGTTTCTTCCAGCTGTGGCGTGCTTCCGGTATCACCAATAGCACCCAACTGTACGCAACAGCTATTGGTGGTTTGGTAATGGCAGCCCTGATGCTATTTGCTGGCTGGTTCCACTACCACAAGAAGGCTCCGAAACTGTCATGGTTCCAGAGCGTGGAGTCGATGATGAACCACCACTTAGCTGTGCTACTGGGCTGCGGCTGCCTAAGTTGGGCAGGTCACCAGATCCATGTGTCTTTGCCCATCAACAAGCTCTTGGATTCTGGGGTGGCTCCTAGTGAGATTCCACTGCCCCATGAGTTCTTATTCAATCAGGGCTTGATGGCAGATCTTTATCCCAGTTTTGCTAAGGGCATAACCCCCTTCTTCACCCTGAACTGGGGCGTCTACTCTGACTTCCTCACCTTCCATGGTGGTCTGAATCCAGTAACCGGTGGATTGTGGTTGTCAGATACCGCTCACCATCACTTAGCTCTAGGAGTCCTGTTCATCATTGCTGGCCACATGTACCGTAATACCTACGGTGTTGGTCATAGCATGAAGGAAATTCTAGAGGCTCATAAGGGTCCGTTCACTGGCGAAGGACACAAAGGTCTTTATGAAATCCTGACTACTTCTTGGCATGCCCAGCTAGCCATTAACCTAGCTATGGTAGGCTCCCTGAGCATCATTGTGGCTCATCATATGTACGCGATGCCTCCGTATCCGTACATTGCCACAGACTATGGTACTCAGCTGTCCCTATTCACCCACCATATGTGGATTGGTGCCTTCTGTATTGTAGGAGGTGCAGCCCATGGTGCTATTTTCATGGTGCGGGACTATGACCCAGCCAAGAATGTGAACAACCTACTAGACAGGGCTATCCGTCACCGGGATGCAATTATCTCTCACCTGAACTGGGTGTGTATCTGGTTGGGTTTCCATGCCTTTGGTCTGTACGTTCACAACGATACGATGCGGGCTTTGGGTCGCCCTCAGGATATGTTCTCTGATACGGCGATTCAGCTACAGCCAATCTTTGCCCAGTGGATTCAAAACATCCACAACCTAGCGCCGGGAGGAACTGCTCCCAATGCTTTGGAAACCGTTAGCTATGCCTTTGGCGGAGGCATGGTAGAAGTAGGGGGTAAAGTGGCAATGATGCCGATTGAGCTGGGTACTGCGGACTTTATGGTCCACCATATCCATGCGTTCACCATCCATGTCACTGTACTAATTCTGCTCAAAGGGGTACTGTTTGCCCGTTCGTCACGTCTGATCCCCGATAAATCTGAGCTAGGCTTCCGCTTCCCCTGCGATGGTCCAGGTCGTGGCGGTACCTGCCAGGTATCCGGTTGGGATCATGTGTTCCTAGGCTTGTTCTGGATGTATAACTGCATCTCTGTGGTTATTTTCCACTTCAGCTGGAAGATGCAATCTGATGTCTGGGGAACAGTATTCCCGGATGGGACTGTGTCTCACATTGCCAATGGCAACTTTGCCCAAAGTGCGATCACCATCAATGGCTGGTTACGGGACTTTTTGTGGGCACAAGCCTCAAATGTAATCACATCTTACGGCTCAGCTCTGTCGGCATACGGCATAATGTTCCTAGCTGGTCACTTCGTCTTTGCCTTTAGCCTGATGTTCCTATTTAGTGGTCGTGGGTACTGGCAAGAACTGATCGAATCCATCGTTTGGGCTCATAATAAATTGAAAGTAGCCCCATCGATTCAGCCTCGTGCTCTGAGCATCACTCAGGGTCGGGCTGTGGGGGTAGCTCACTACCTCCTGGGAGGAATCGTCGTTACCTGGTCATTCTTCCTAGCACGCATCCTGTCAGTGGGATAACTGCTTACCAGGAATCGATGCCAAACCTTGAGTGGGATACCATAACCTGTGTCTCGCCTGTCGATACCCTAAGCAACCTGGAACTTCGGTTCCAGGGGGTTAATTAAGAAAAAACAATGAGCAGCATGATTGCATAAGTCTCATAGGTCAGCGAGGAGAATTTCCTTAAAGCATATGGCAACAAAATTTCCAAAATTTAGCCAGGACCTCGCTCAAGATCCGACAACACGTCGAATCTGGTACGGGATTGCCACAGCCCATGACTTTGAAAGCCATGATGGCATGACCGAGGAGAATCTATATCAAAAGATTTTTGCTTCTCACTTCGGCCATCTTGCAATCATTTTCTTGTGGACTTCTGGCACCCTGTTCCACGTCGCCTGGCAAGGTAACTTTGAAGAGTGGATTAAAGATCCTGAAACTGTCAAGCCCATCGCCCACGCGATTTGGGATCCCCAATTTGGCTCAGGGGCAATTGATGCCTTCACCCAAGCTGGTGCTTCTAGCCCCGTAAACATCGCCTACTCCGGTGTTTACCACTGGTTTTACACCATTGGCATGACAACCAATAACCAACTGCATGGTGGTGCCATGTTCTTGTTATTGTTGTCATCCCTATTACTGTTTGCAGGTTGGTTGCACTTACAGCCTAAATTCCGCCCCAGCTTGAGCTGGTTCAAGAATGCAGAGTCTAGGCTGAATCACCACTTGGCAGGTTTGTTTGGTGTTAGCTCCTTAGCTTGGGCAGGTCACTTGATTCACGTGGCTATCCCCGCATCTCGCGGACAGCGGGTTGGTTGGGATAACTTCCTGAGTGTCAAACCCCATGCAGCTGGATTAGGACCTTTCTTTACCGGGAATTGGGGAGTCTATGCCCAGAACCCAGATACCGCTGGACACATCTTTGGTACCTCTGACGGTGCAGGGACAGCGATTCTGACCTTCTTGGGTGGCTTCCATCCCCAGACTGAGTCCTTGTGGCTGACCGATATCGCTCATCACCACTTGGCGATCGCAGTGATCTTCATCATTGCCGGTCATATGTACCGCACCAACTGGGGTATTGGTCACAGCATCAAGGAGATTCATAGTGCCCACAATCCCCCGGCAAGTACTCCCTTTGGGGGCATGTTAGGTGAGGGTCACAAGGGTCTATATGACACCATCAACAACTCTCTCCACTTCCAGTTAGGGTTAGCTCTGTCCTGTTTGGCTGTGGTCTGTTCCTTGGTAGCCCATCATATGTATGCGCTGCCGTCCTATGTGTTCATAGCCAAGGATCACACCACCATGGCAGCACTGTTTACTCACCATGAGTACATTGCTGGTTTCCTGATGGTTGGAGCATTCGCTCATGGTGCTATCTTCTTTGTGCGGGATTATGACCCAGAGGCTAATAAGAATAATGTGTTAGCCCGGATGCTGGAACACAAAGAAGCTCTGATTTCTCACCTGAGCTGGGTAACTCTGTTCTTAGGTTTCCACACCTTAGGAATCTATGTCCACAACGACGTCGTGGTTGCTTTCGGCACCCCCGAGAAGCAAATCCTGGTTGAGCCAGTATTTGCTCAGTTCATCCAAGCGGCTCACGGTAAACTGCTATACGGCTTTGACACTCTGCTGTCCAATCCCGATAGCTTAGCTGCTGGCTCTGGTGCAGCTTACCTACCTGGCTGGCTCGATGCCATGAACAGCGGAACTAACTCCCTGTTCCTGACCATTGGTCCTGGTGATTTCTTGGTACACCATGCGATCGCTTTAGGTCTGCACACCACCACCCTGATTCTAGTCAAGGGTGCCCTGGATGCCCGTGGTTCCAAGCTAATGCCCGATAAGAAGGACTTCGGTTACGCCTTCCCTTGTGATGGTCCTGGTCGTGGCGGTACTTGCGACATCTCTGCTTGGGATGCCTTCTACCTCGCCATGTTCTGGATGCTCAACACCTTAGGCTGGTTGACCTTCTATTGGCACTGGAAGCATCTGTGCGTCTGGCAAGGTAACGTGGCTCAGTTCAATGAGAACTCTACTTATCTCATGGGCTGGTTCCGGGATTACCTGTGGGCTAACTCTGCTCCGTTGATCAATGGTTACAGCCCGTTTGGAACGAACAACCTGTCGGTCTGGGCTTGGATGTTCCTGTTGGCACACCTAGTTTGGGCAACTGGTTTCATGTTCCTGATCTCGTGGCGTGGTTACTGGCAAGAGCTAATCGAAACTTTGGTCTGGGCACACGAGCGTACTCCTCTGGCTAACTTGGTTAGCTGGAAGGATAAGCCTGTTGCGCTGTCCATCGTTCAAGCTCGTCTGGTTGGTTTAACCCACTTCACGGTTGGTTATATACTTACCTACGCGGCATTCTTGATTGCCTCGACAGCTGGTGCATTTGGCTAATGGTTGCTGAAACTAGCTTTTTAGGTATTTAAATTGTAGGTAATTAATTGAAATCTCCTGCCTTCTGGTGGGGGATTTTTTATTATTTCCTCAGTTTTAGATCTACTGAATAGAATTGCATGGCTTGGCAGCATCAAAAATATAGCGCTATATAAAAAATGGTGTTCTGCGAATAATTTTGACAAAAACTATAAAATGTGGTAAAGAAAAGAAAACTAGTGAATCATTTAAATGAACAACTATATCGCTCTGTTACTGATTGCCCCACAATCAGGTAACTCTGCTCTACTTCAATCCTGCCATGCAATCTCGACAGTAGTACTAAGTACTGAGGGGGTCAGGTCGTCAGGGGATCGCTGCTACTGTTTATAAATCACAAAGGTGCGCTTGACCTTGGCGAATTAAATTCGCCACGGGTCGCACCTAAAGAATTCGCAGATATATAAATAAGTACAGGACTTATCCATCCAGAAGTGTAAAACGTCCGTAATTCTGTGATCCGTAGTTCCGAGATCCGAACTTTTATGACAGATTTCAAGCCAAATGATTTACTTGATCGGCGTTATCGAGTAATTGATACCCTAGCCCAGGGTGGATTTGGAAAAACTTACATTGCCGAAGATACTCGCCGACCCACTAATCCCCAGTGCGTTATCAAACAACTGAAGCCACCTAGCAACCATCCCAAATCCTTGGAAAATGCCAGACGTTTGTTCCGAACTGAAGCCGAAACTCTAGAGAGACTGGGGAAGCATGACCAAATTCCAATGCTTTTAGCTTACTTCGAGGAAGATGAAGAGTTTTACCTGGTTCAAGAGTTTATTGAAGGAAACACCCTCAGCAGTGAAATCAAACCTGGTCAAAGCTGGTCTGAAAGCCAAGTTCGTCAAATGCTTCAGGAAGTCTTGAGAGCTCTCAGCTTTATCCACCAAAATCGAGTTATCCATCGTGATATCAAGCCCGATAATATTATCCGACGACATCAGGACAATAAGCTGGTTTTAGTTGACTTCGGCACAGTCAAGCAAATTCGCGGACCGAACAATCAGGTCAGTGGCACAATTGCCGTTGGAACCCCTGGTTATATGTCCACAGAACAAGGCAGAGGTAATCCTCGTGCCAACAGTGATATTTATGGTCTTGGCATGATTGCTATCCAGGCAGTAACTGGCTTAACGATTAATCAAATTCAAGAAGACCCTAATACTGGAGAAGTGATTTGGGAACCTTGGGCAAAGATCAGCGATGACTTAAAGAGGATTCTATCTAAGATGGTGCGCTACCATTTTAGGGAACGTTACCAGTCTGCCACAGAGGTTATACAGGCTCTGGAGTCATACCCACAAGTCTCAGTACCACAACACAAATCAGTACAACAGCCGACAATAATACAATCGACACAAATTCCGCAACAGAACTCTCCAATCCCCTCAACAGGGATTCCATCGATACCACAGTCTGGGCAACCTCAACCCACAGAGATTTCATTACCACCATCTCAACTTTCCCCAGCACCAGCCTCATCGCCGCAACCGTTTGGTGGGTCTCAGTCTTCCGGAGTTGGCTCTCAAAACCCTCGTCGGTTATTGCTTCCCATCGGTGTCGCCACTACTGTTATTGGCATCCTTATCTATTTAATCTGCTTATTTTTATTTAATAACACTCCCAAGACTACGGAGTCACCCAACCCATCACCTCTTGCTACGAATGCTCAAATTACTCCAACTTCAACACCTGATCAGAGTAATATTCAAGCTCGAATTAGCCTTGGGGAAAAGTCCCTAGTTAAAACAGAAGAGGTAGGCACTCCAAATCTGCAATTCCAAGCTGCAAAACAAAAGGGTATGGCAGCCATGGCTGCTGGGGATTATGACAAAGCCGTGAGTGACTTTGAAGCAGCAATTCGGAAATACCCCAACGCTCCTGAAACTCTAATTTATCTAAATAATGCTCGCATTGGTAATCAGAAATCCTATACTATTGCTGTAGCTGGACCGATTGCTACTGACCCCGATGGCACATTAGCAATTTTGCGTGGCGTTGCTCAAGCTCAAGATGAAATCAATAAAACTGGGGGAATTAATGGCGTACCCCTCAAAGTAGTCATTACGAGTGATGATCAAAATCCCGATACTGCTAAAAAAATTGCGTCAGCATTGGTCAACAATCCGGAAATATTAGCTGTAATTGGTCATTCCGCTAGTAGTGTAACCTTAGCTGCAGGAGAAGTATATAATTCCGGGAAACTAGCAGCTATCTCTCCCGTTAGTACTTCAGTAAAGTTGTCAAACTTTAGCCCTTATGTGTTTCGCTCAGTGCCAAATGATGCTTTTTCAGCCAGAGCCTTAGCTAACTACATGAACACCCAGTTGAAAAAGCAGAATGCAGCAGTTTTCTATAATTATAAGAGTGACTACAGCAAGTCTATCAAAACTGAATTTGTCACAGCCGTTTCCCTAGGAGGAGGACAAGTTGTTGATGAGGTTGACATCTCCAATCCAGATTTTAATCCTGCTATACCTGTAGAACAAGCGATTCAGCGGGGAGCACAGGTGCTATTTTTAGCTCCTAACTCAGCAGTTCTAGATCAAGCTTTGGAGGTTGTTAAGGTCAATGGTAAACGTCTAATTCTGTTGGGAGGAGATGTAATGTATTCTCCCAAGACCTTAGAGAAAGGTGCAGAAAATGCTGTTGAAATGGTGGTAGCTGTTTTTTGGGATATTGATAGCAACCCTCAGTCAGACTTTGTCCGTAAATCCAAAGCCCTTTGGAATGCCGAGGTTAACTGGCGCACAGCCATGGCTTACGATGGAACCCAAGCTTTGATAGAAGCCCTCAAACGTAATCCCACTCGTGCTGGTGTTCAAGAAGCCCTCTCATCCTCAGACTTTTTAGCCCCTGGAGTATCTGGTTCAATTCGGTTTTTGCGTTCAGGCGATCGCAATGGCTCAGTCCAACTGGTAAAAATTCTCCCGAATCAGAACACTTCCAGCGGTTACGATTTTCTTCCCATACCCTCTAATTAGTTTTAGGAGTTTTAGTTAGCTAATAGCTTACTATAATTGTGTAATAATTAACTAATAATTATCTAAATTTACCCTCAAGGTTCACGGGGGGTTAGGGGTTATCTATGTAGATAATTACAAAGGTGACATGCTCCCGATGCCGCCTTATTGCCACATAACCAGTCAATTGCTGTTGCTTGATAGAATCTGTTGACGTCTACAATCATTTTCTTCAACAGTTAAAACATCAATGCCTCCCCTAGGCAAGCCAGTGGTAATAGCACAGGATTCAATAAAATAAAAAGCCGGAATGAAACAAAATCAAGCCATTATTCAAGTAAAAGGATTACGACAGTATTACGATAAATTTGCTGCTGTCAATGGCATTGACTTTGAGGTGTATCCTGGGGAGATTTTTGGATTGATAGGCACCAACGGTGCTGGTAAAACATCCACAATAAAAGCGTTAGCTGGGGTACAAAAAGTAACGTCGGGAATGATTCGGGTCATGGGACAACCACCAGCAATGGTAAGGTCATCCCTAGGATACTTAACACAACAGTTTTCACTGTATTCCGATTTGAGTGTGGAGGAAAACCTCCGTTACTACGCTAAAATGCGTCGTCTACCCGAGCAAATCTTTCAATCTCGCCGAAAGCAGTATCTCCAATGGTTAGCCCTTAAGCCTTTTGCTGATAGATTAGCAGGACATTTATCAGGGGGAATGAAGCAAAAGCTGGCTCTATGCTGTGCATTGATTACCCAGCCCCAAATTCTACTGTTAGATGAGGTCTCTACTGGTATTGATGCTGTCTTCCGCCGTGAGATTTGGAGCTTTTTAGCAAAAATTGCTCAGCAGGGAACTACTATTGTGGTGGCAACCCATTATCTAGATGAGGCAGAACGGTGCGATCGCGTTGCCTTAATCCACAACGGCACCATTCAACAAATTGGACCTCCAGAAGATTTGCGTGCCAGTATGGAATTATCTTGTTTTGAGGTGGTGCCTGAGGATCCAATGTTGGCATCGGGGCCAATTTTTGCCGCAACTGAACAGGCTTTGCAAAATGCGATCGCAAATAACCATACTCCAGTTGTAGATCTCAAACCCCTGGGGGATCGCATGATAGTTTTTGTCAGCAAACAGGCTATCTCTGCAGAGGAGGCCATACAACAAATATTACATCTTCACCAACTACCCTCAGCTCGGATACAGCCTGCCAATCCTACCCTGGAGCATGTCATGGCCAATCATTTGCAGCGATCCTCAGGGGTAAAGGCAAGTCTTCCAGGGTTGTTATCTACAGTGTCCCAGAGATCTTCACCACCCCATAACTCAGCTTCTAATGTTAATTGGATAGTGAAGGTAGATCAGGTCAGCAAGGTTTATGGTACTTTTCAGGCCGTGCGATCGCTAAGCTTTACTATTAGTCGAGGTGAAATTTTGGGACTGCTCGGGGCCAATGGTGCTGGCAAAACGACACTCATGAAGCTCCTATGTGGTCTGCTGCGCCCCAGTAGCGGAAAAATTTGCTACACATCTGAGCATTTGCCACCCCATTCACCCTCAGTAAAACAAAGAATTGGCTACATGAGTCAGAAATTGACGTTGTATCCAGACTTAACCATCCTAGAAAATTTGTCTTTTTTTGGTCGAGCTTATGGAGTTCCTCGTCAGCAACGTAATGCTCGCATCGATTGGATACTTCAGACTTTTGGCTTAACCCAGTCCGCTAATCAACGACTTAGAAATCTATCTGGGGGGAATAAACAGCGAGTAGCTTTCGGAGCCGCTATTCTACACGAGCCAGATATCCTGTTTCTAGATGAACCTACCAGTGGCATGGATATTCTGGTGCGACGGCAGTTCTGGCAAATTCTTCAGGGGTTTGCCCGCCAAGGTACAGCGATTGTTGTCACTACCCACTCTATGGAAGAGGCGGAATACTGCACTAATTTGCTGTTTATGCGGTTGGGAGAGCTAATTCTGCAAGGGTCTCCTGCCGCTATCAAAGCCCAGCAAACCGTTACCCTCGTAGAAATTTTGTCTGCCTCTCCCAAAAACACCCTGTATAGCTTAGAACAACAATTTGAGCCTTGGCGCATGGTATTTATGGGCGATCGCATCCAGATGATTCTGGATCAGCCGTCACATATGTCCCAGCTACGGAATTATCTAGCTTCGGTAGAAGTCCAACCTCACCAAATCACTCCCATCCCCTTCTCCTTAGAAGCAGCGTTTCTCAACATTTCACAACATCCTAAGAAAAGGTAGCGCGATGGACAGGATTTTGGCTCAGTGCATCAAAGAACTGGCGCAATTTCGTCGCGATCGCCTAGGGGCAGCATTGGTATTCTTGTTGCCTTTAATGACCATGCTGATTTTTGGCTTTGCCATTCGCCTTGAAATTAAGGATGTACCATTAGCCGTCAGAGATTTTGACAATAGCCCCCTCAGTCGAGCCTATATTGAGCAGGTTTTTGCCACTAATCAGTTTAAGCCTGTAGCAGCTACCACAACCGATGGTATAGATTTGCTTGATCGGGGCATCGCTCAAGCAATAGTGGTTATTCCTCCCGACTTTTCACGGCAATTGAAAAAGGGAAAAACCAATGCCCTCCAGGTTTTAATCGATGGCACAGATGTGAACAATCCTCGGGTCATCCAGAACAGCCTTCGTGCTACCACTCAATTTTTCTTGGAAAAGCAAGGTTTTCAGACTCAGCGTCCCGATGTTTTCGCTCATACCCGTATCTGGTTTAATCCGGGTCGAAAAGAATCTCTTTTTATTGTGCCGGGTGTTTATGCCGTCATTTTATTTAGTTATCCTGGTTTGATAGTAGCAATGGCGGTGGTACGGGAGAAAGAACAAGGGACGTTAGTTCAGGTCAAAGCATCAGGGATTAGTGCTTGGGAGTTTCTTCTGGGGAAGGCTTTGGCCTATGTACTGATTGCCATTGGCGAAGCGGTACTGTTGATGGGGTTGGGGGGGTTGCTGTTTGACCTTTGGCCAGTAGCAAATCCTTGGCCGCTGCTAGTGGGCACTGGGCTGTTTTTGATGGTCAGTGTGGTTTATGGACTGGTAGTTGGCGTTTATTCCAAGCAAGCCTTGGTTGCTGTGCAGAGTGTTATGAATACTGGACTTTTAATGTCTACCTGGCTGTCAGGTTTTATTTACCCTGTGGAAAATATTCCTTGGCCACTGTCACTGGTTGCCAATGTCGTGGCAGCTCGTTACTATATTGAACTCACCCGAGATGCATTTGTAGTAGGTGTGGGCTGGCTTCGTATTGGCCATGTTATTCCTATTCTATTCCTGCTGACAATTGGAATGTTCATGTTATCGTGGTGGCGAATTCGGCAGATATAGAAAACCGTAATCCAGCATGGCGAAGAGGAAGCTCGGATTTTTCCCAGGTAAAGGTGTTTGGGCAGTTGTTCTCAAGGAAATGACCAATATCTTCCGCGATCGCCAGCTTATTACCACAATTGTCTTGGTACCAGTTTTTTTCGTGATGTTTTACGGCTTTGCCCTTAACCCCAGTGTTGAACAGGTTAGCTTAGGGGTAGTGGACTATGCCCAGACTTCAGCCAGTCGAGAGTTTGTGGCGACTCTAACTGCTAGTGATGTGGTTGTGCCCACTGTACAAACTTTACAAGAAAAGAATTTAGAGCGATCGCTACTGGCAGGAAAAATCAAGGTTGCTCTTGTAATTCCGCCAGAGTTTGATCAGCAACTCTCTCAAGGTAACTTAGCTGAGGTGCAACTCCTGATTGACGGTGTTGATGCTAATCGAGTCGGTATTCTTCAGGGTTATTTGAGCCAAATCATCCGTCAGTATCGCTATCGTAATGACAATTCCCCTGACTCTTCCCTGATTAATCTACAGACAACTATTCTATATAATCCCGGACTGGTGAGCAGTTGGTATTTTGTGCCGGGGGTATTGGGGGTAATTTTGACGGCAATTAGCACTTTTGCAGCTTCCTCCACCATGACAGCAGAAAAAGATTATGGCACTTTTGAACAACTTTTGCTTACTCCCCTACTTCCTTGGGAAGTGCTTCTAGGCAAACTGCTTCCCCTTTTGGGGATTATCCTAGTCATGGTGCTAATCACAAACGGGTTTAGCCAAGTTGTCTTCAACCTACCATTTCGTGGTAGTTGGCTAATGTTTATGACTAGCACAATTGTTTATATTCTGCTGACATCTGAACTAGGACTAATCTTAGGTCTGCTAAACCAGAATATGCTACAAGCATTCCTGACCACGCTTTTTATTAATGTGCCTCTAGTGCAGTTATCTGGAGCTTACACCCCCATTGAAGCCATGCCTCCTTTGTTTCAAGGATTGACCCTTCTAGATCCACTGCGCTATTACATCTTGGTGTAGCCAAACCAGCAATACACCGTAGCGTCATACTTTTACCAGAACCAGAAGCCCCTAAGATTCCTAAGGGCTTACCATTAGCAGTAAATTTAGCATCTAGGGTAAAGCTAGAGCTTACCTCTTTTCGTAACTCTACTAACAGTCCTTGACTTGGTTCTATATTAGATTTTTTCCCTGCTCCCTGCTCTTTTCCCCCCTGATTAAGGGAAGCTCTAGTCCCCCCCTTAATCAGGGAAGTTCTTGTCCCCCCCTTATTAAGGGGGGTTAGGGGGGATCCCTTACTTACTTCTATATTAGATTTTTTCCCTGCTCCCTGCTCTTTTCCCCCCTGATTAAGGGAAGCTCTAGTCCCCCCCTTAATCAGGGAAGTTCTTGTCCCCCCCTTATTAAGGGGGGTTAGGGGGGATCCCTTACTTACTTCTATATTAGATTTTTTCCCTGCTCCCTGCTCTTTTCCTCTCTGATTAAGGGAAGCTCTAGTCCCCCCCTTAATCAGGGAAGTTCTTGTCCCCCCCTTATTAAGGGGGGTTAGGGGGGATCCCTTACTTACTTCTATGTTAGATTTTTTCCCTGTTCCCTGTTCCCTGTTCCCTGTTCCCTGCTCCGAAGTCCCTACTCCCTGTTCATAGTTAATGATAGTGATTGCCACGAGAGCGATCGCTACCATGATCAACACCCATAGTAGTGCTTCCCCCATCCTCCCGGCTTGGGCTGCAAAAAAGATAGCGATCGCAATGGTTTGGGTTCTGCCAGGAATACTCCCGGCTAGCATTAGAGTAGCGCCAAACTCTCCCAAAGCTCTAGCAAACGCCAGAACTGTCCCCGCCATCACCCCTGGCCAAGCCAACGGTAGCAACACTTGCCAAAATACCCTACATTCAGAAGCCCCCAAGGTACGGGCACAATTAATCAAATCCTGATTGACTTGTTTGAAAGCTGCCAATACAGTTTTATACATCAAAGGAAAGGCAACTACAGTAGCAGCAATCACAGTCGCAGGCCAAGACAAGATTACAGATATTCCCAATTGCCTCAATAGCTGTCCCACTGGGCTATTTCTACCTAGTAACAACAGTAATAAAAAGCCAACTACTGTAGGCGGTAGCACTATCGGAAGGGTTAAGATACTATCAATAATTCCTTTACCTTTCCCTTGATAGCTAAACATCCAGCCCGCTACTGTAATTCCTAGAAAGAAAGCCAAGATAGTAGCCAAGCCAGCAGTTTTTAGGGAAATCCATAAAGGAGATAAATCTTCCATAGTGTTGAACAAAGAGTATGGGTAGTGTGGCAAATTGCGTAGGGTGCGTTAGGGAAGGGCTCGAACTGATTTTTCGCCTCGTCGTCAGCCTTAGCAAGCCCGTCCCGTAACGCACCACCAGGGGAGAGAGAAGAAGTATTTTTCGATAATTTGGTATATTTAAATATAGCGTTTACTAGTCTAATAAGGTACATAAAAATTTTTTATTTGTTCCCTGTTCCCTGTTCCCTGTTCCCTGTTCCCTATTCCCTATTCCCTACTCCCTACTCCCTACTCCCTTATCTGCCATAGTAAACCCATACCTCAAAAATACATTTTTAGCTGAATCACCCATAAGAAACTGCACAAACTGGTTAGCATGATCAGGGTTTTTAGACTCCTTCAATACCGCTACTGGGTAGATAATCCGGGAGTAAGACTCTGGCGGAGCAGTAGCAACTCGTTTAACTTGGTTTGATACCTCAACATCTGTTGCATACACCAATCCAGCATCCACATTACCGGTTTCCACATAAGATAGAACTTGGCGAACATCTTTGGCAAAAACCAACTTCGGTTTGAGCTGGTCAAACATATTAAGAGTAGAGAGAACTTCCTTAGCATACTGTCCAGCTGGTACACTTTCCGGGTCTCCCATTGCTATTTTACTGATGTTATCAGACCTTAAGTCCTGAAAATTAGAGATACCAGTCTCGTCTTTAGGACTAATTAAAACTACCTGATTATTAAGAAGACTTTGCCTGGTACCTTCTAGTAAAAGCCCCTTAGATTCCAGAGCAGTCATCTGTTTCGGAGCTGCTGAAATAAAAACATCCACTGGCGCTCCCTGTTCGATTTGTTGCTGCAACGAACCAGAGGATGCAAAGTTATAAATAATTGTAACGTCTGGTGTTTGCTTAGTGTAGAGTACTTTGATAGCTTTCATAGCATCTTGTAAGCTAGCAGCCACTGATACCGTTAGGCTCACCACTTCTGGCTGTTGATTGTTAAGGCTAGGAGCACCGCAAGCTATTAAAACTAAGGATAGACTTAAGTACAACAACCATGATCTAATTAAGGATTTAACCATAAAACTGAGTAGTAGAGTTATAGCGCTTTTTAGTAAGCGTGAGGTTCATTTAAATTTTATTCCCGATTCCCGACTCCCGATTCCCGATTCCCTACTCCCTACCCAATTAGATACTTAACAACGGGAGCATGTCACCTTTGTAATTAGGTAAATAGATCCCCCCTAGCCCCCCTTAAAAAAGGGGGGAATTAGATTCAAAAGTCCCCCTTATTAAGGGGGATTTAGGGGGATCTAAATCAGGGATTAACAAAATTGACATGCTCCCCTTAACAACAAAAAAAATAGCCGTATAAATCATGTCCACGGCTATTTCAAGTCCACAGTAAGTGGAGTTAAATCGCTCTCTTGATGCAGTCGCTCATGGGGGAAACCCCCAAGACCGCGCTGCATCGCTATGTCACTCAGTTCCCGAACCCATCGAAATATGATCCTATTTAATCATACCGGAACCTTGGTTTTTGCCAAGGGGGGAGAAACCCCCCGAAAAACTAACGTTTTAACGTAGCATCCAATACTTAGTGATGATAGTAATCACCTCTCCTGGCATGCCCGTAGGTTGCAGAGGACTCCACTCGGAAGCCTGTGCGTAGCCCATGGCAGAGAGGGTATGAATAGTATTAGTTACTGCTTGACGAGGCCCCTTTAAAATGTGCTGAACAGGTTGTTCTTTTGGGAAAAGATCTTCAAGATTAATGCCAGGAATTGGATGTTCAGGATTATTGTCGGGGTTAGGGATAAATTCTTGCGACATAGCTCAAGAGTTGAATTTTGTTTATATGATTATTGTAATGATTATAGTATTAATTTGTCAAGGGGTTTTTATAATTTTTTTGGGGGTTATTTTAAGGGTAAAAAAAAAGCGATCGCGTAGCGGCTCTTTCAGAGCATCGCAAAGATTATGCGATCGCTTTTTTTTGTATTAATTTTAACGATAGACCTGTTCTATGTTGCCTACCTTTACAGATAAACTTTTTACTTGGTGCTCTTAATTATTTATTTTTTCTAAACAATGAACCAGCACCTAAAGCACTAAGTCCCAGTAGTGCTAATCCAGAAGCAGGTTCAGGTACACTTGCTGGATTAACCAAGTTTGAGGGAACTTTATTAATGCTGGTGATAGTTTCGCTAAAATTAGGATTGGGATCAACATCAACCCAGTTTGAGGGAAGGTTGGTGATAGTTTCGCTAAAATTAGGATTGAGATCAACATAGATAGTTGGAGGAAAGAAGACTGAGTCACGAGTAAACCTAATTCCTGACTCTCTGTTCCAGCTAAGGGTCTGACCTCCTAGGTCCATAAACCTACCAAAATCGACATCTAGAGTCCAATTATCAGGGGTAGCTTTAAACGTAGTAACAAAAGTTCTAGGAATAATAGGGAGAGTAGTAGGCAAAATTTCAAAAGTAAGATCAGAACCTACTGTAGTAACAAAGGTTCTAGGATCAAGAGTAACAGGAAAAGGCAAAGGTTCAAGCGTATCAGAACCTAGTCGAGATGAATCTTCTACATCAAGAGACCAAGAGAGTAATTCTCCTTCAGTAGTTTACTCAACAAACCCTTCGTAATCTTTAGTTTGGGAAAAAGGTTCTAGTGTACCACTAGACTCATCCAATATAAATATAGACGGCAGACCAAATCTAGGAGAAGACAACAATTCAAGTTCGCCACTGAATTCGTGCTTGATTATCTGGAAAGCAGCAGCGGGTAAAACTCCAACAGTAGCACAGGTTAAAGCGATAGCAGTAGTAACAACACCTAATTGTTTATAAAAATTAATCAAAGAAATTCTCCTGGTTGAGTAAGTAGACAAATTGAGTTAATTGCACCACAAAGTGGGCAATTAAGATTTTGGATAGTTTCCCAAAAAATCTCAAGCACCGAATAATTTATCACACAGACGATTTAATCTGGTAAAACTTTAACCTTTACGCCGAATTATTCTTTTGGCAAAAAAAATAACTCGATCACATTTGCTAAAATTAGACTATCACAAAAAATAACAACAGGGGAAAGATTAAATTAACTTATAGGCCATTTTACTGACTTCTATTTTTTGGGATAGCGTCTGCATCTGCCGCCCGTTTATTTGCAATATTGATACATTATTTGTAAGTTATATCAGCCATTACAAGTATATATAACAAAAAAAAAGTCCATAAAAATGGACTAAAATCGCTCTATATTTAGTTAATATAACTTAACCATAATCCCTTATTATTGCTGCTTTCTTTTCAACAATGAACCAGCACCTAAAGCACTAAGTCCCAGTAGCGCTAATCCAGAAGCCGGTTCAGGTACACTAGTTGGATCTGGCTTTGAGGGATCCTTGGTGATCGTTTCGCTAAAAGTAGGATTGGGATCAACATAGACAGTTGGAGGTAATAGCGAACCCCCAAGAGTAAAGGTAATTCCTGAGTCTCTGTTCCAGGTAAGAGTATAAGCCCCGGCATCAACAGCCCTACCAAAATCGATATCTAGAATCCAACTATCAGGGGTAGCGTCAAAGGTAGTAATAAAGTTTCTAGGAGGAACAGGAAGAGGAGAAGGAAAAGGAGAAGGCAACGGTTCAAGGGTAATATCAGAACCGACTTGCTCTAAGCCTTCTACATCAAGAAACCAAGAGAGTAATTCCCCTTCAGTATTGTACTCAACAAACCCCTCGTAATCTCTAGTTTCGGGAGGAGGCTCTAGCAGAAAATCAGGAAAATCCGATAATTCAAGTTCGCCGCTGAATTCTTGGTTAATTATCTGCTCAGCAGCAGCCGGTAAAACTGCAACAGTAGCAGAGGTTAAAGCGACAGCAGTAGTAACAAGTGCGAATTGGTGAGAAAGATTAGTCACAGAAAGTATCCTCGTTCAGTATGTGTAGAATAGGGAATAGGGAATAGGGAACAGCGGATCTGGGAACAGGGAACGGTAGGAAAGAGTGTAAGCATTCAGCTAATGCGCTACGCCCACGCTACGGGAACAGTTTTTGAAGAAAATAGGTAAGATTTGGATAAAGGCCAGGCTACGGGAACGTTTAATCTGAGTTACGCCTGAAAGCTGACAGCTGAGGGCTGAATGCTTACGAAATAGTTAACAGGATTTTTTTGCTATGATAAATTATTATGATTTATCAGAATCGATTTAAAAAAATAGAGTTAGCTTGAATTATACTTACCTTTAAATTCTATGTCAATACTTTATCAAAAGCCCTAAAAGTGCCGATGCCAAATTGCCTGATTAGTATAGGATTGATAATATATAAAAGGGAACAGGGAACAGAGAACAGGGAGTAGTGATGCAGTCGCTGATCGGCGAAACGACAATTCTTGCTGATCTCAATCTCCATCTCTCCATCTCCGTACTCCCTAAGACGAAAGTCCCTCACCTAATTGAGAAGCACTACAGTCTATAATATGTAAAGCGCAATAAAAACTAGGAGGTGATCGTGATGCTGCTCAACTACCAATACCAGGCTTATCCAAGTAGTCAACAAAAACTAGAACTAAATGATTGGCTACGGATTTGTCGGTACTGGTACAACTGGCAGTTGGGCGATCGCTTTCGGTGGTGGAATGAAAACCGCACTGCTGTTAATTCTTGTCCGTTGATTACTTATCTACCAGAACTCAGAGATAACCCCGGTTATTTCAGTCAAAAAAAGCTGTTACCAATCTGGAAAAAAGACTTGGTGACAGTTGTCCATTCAGGTGAATTGCTGGACTTTACCCGAGTTCCGGCGAATACTTTACAGGACGTATGTAAAGGGAATCCGGTTATAAATAGCTCTATAACTAATAGTACCTCAAAGGAAGTTTTAGTAGCTCTAAGGAGTGCTAGAAGCTTACACTTAACGGATAGTGAAGTGTAGGAACGTCACCCATGCCAAACAATTGGATCACCAAATTTGGTGATCATGACCGTAAGGGATACTTCTAGGGAGCTGTTATGGGATTGACCACAGGTCACGCGGGGCGCGTTCGCAAAATGGTAATATTTTTATGGGATTGACCAAAAGTCACGCTACGGGATTGACTGAAAGTCACGCTACGGGATTGACTGAAAGTCACGCTACGGGATTGACTGAAAGTCACGCTACGGGATTGACTGAAAGTCACGCTACGCGATCGCAAAAAAGGGATAGGTTTAGGTAGCTGCGTTTGCGATTGACCTTTGGTCACGCGGGGCGCGTTCGCAAACAAGGGATGAGTCTAGGGAGCTGCTACGGGATTGACCAAAAGTCACGCTACGCGATGAAGCGTTCGCAAAGCGTGGCCCAAAGGCCTCAGCTTCCGCGCTTATGCGATCGCTAATTTATTCTTACTAAGCCTGTTATAGTAGCAGTCATCTTTTCCTGCTCCAGCCAAGGTATTATATTATATACCGATAATTACCCTTAATCAAAATCTCCCCAAACTCCCCAAACTTTGACTGCAGCGCCGACCTGCGGGGGTTATCCCCACTCGCTATTGCATCAAGACACAGCAAGATTGTTAATACTACCCAAAGTCGAAGAAAATGCCACAAAATAT
The DNA here is from genome assembly GCF_010692525.1 of Moorena sp. SIO3B2. Classification (NCBI taxonomy): domain Bacteria; kingdom Bacillati; phylum Cyanobacteriota; class Cyanophyceae; order Coleofasciculales; family Coleofasciculaceae; genus Moorena; species Moorena sp. SIO3B2. The sequence continues at coordinate 119,810 of NZ_JAAHHE010000007.1, read as the reverse complement.
TGATTAAAGAGTTCTATTAATCGACCAACGGCCCATAGGGAAGGGGAAAAAAGCTTGGGTCGCTACCGTCTTCAAACCAGTAGTGTATATGACCTTCTATAAACTCGTCGCGGCTGATGGAACCGTTGCCATCAACATCAATGCTATCGAAAGCCTGATCGGCTCGCTCAGAGTCCTCTTCACCGAAATATATGGCCAGATACTTCCGGTACTCTTCACTGGATATCTCTCCGGAGTTATCGGTGTCGATGAGATCAAAGAAGACTTCGTTCTTGCGCCTAGCCACTTCCCGTGCCGATTCGACCAAGGTGACTGCCTTCGCAGCGTTGGCGAGGCACTCTTCTTCGCTGATTCTGGTGTTGCCATCGACCGGAGCCCCTCCAGCCATCATGTTCTTAAACAGGGCGCGAAACAGCTCCTGGATTTCTTCAGACCTCGACGGATCACCTCCAAGTTCCACCAACCTATCTGCGGTATGTTCGTAGTCCGAGAGGGACAAAAATCCATCTCGATCGACATCCATGGCCTGGAAGAAAGTTTTCACCCTGGCAACCCAAACACTGGATGACAAAAACTTTTCTGGAGACATTTTTCCTAAATTCCGTAATAAAGCCCGGATTATTTTACCAGCCTCGACTGGGTTTTGTCAAGACGGTGCAGGTGCTATGTATCTTTGCTAGGACTATTAAAAGATTGATTATAGGGAAACAGAGTATCCAGTAATCGGTTCAAGCTCCCCTGCCCATGAACAGTAGGTTGAGTCTTAGGGGCTGGTGATTCTGTCTGCGACTCCGCCGTCGTCTCAGCTTCAATAGTTTCTGTGGTATTGGTATCTGTGGTATTGGTATCTATAGTATTAGTCTCTGTTGTATTTGTCTCTATAGAATTGGTATCTGTAGTATTAGTCTCGGTGGTATCTGTAGCCACCGTATTACTGGTGGATGGCACTTGACCATTCACAGATTCAGTGGTAAAGCTTTGATCAGGTAAAGTTGATGACGACTCCTGAGGTTTCTGCTCCAAGCTATCAGGAGTTGGTTGAGACTCTTCCGGTAATGGACGCCCCTTATCCCCCAACACGGAGGCTGATGGTACCACTTGTAAGGATTCTACAGAATGATTCCAAATTGTCGTCAGGGAGCCAATACTAGCATTAGCGCCAATTTTTCCCTTCCCCACGACCAGAACCCCAGCTCCCAAACTCGCTCCTGATTCCACCTCCACAGTACCTTTGTGAGCATGAATAATTGCTCCCATACCGATACAAACACCGGCTGCAATCGTTATTTTACTGTCTGGATCCGCTCGCAAAATTACCCCTGCTGAAATAGCAGCACTAGGATCAATGCTCACATTTCCTTCCACGTGTATATGAGAATTATTACTCAATAGAAGTTTAGGCAAGTGCATAATTTTGGGCACAGTAGACTTCGCTGCAATTGTCGGGGTAAAGAATTCTGGGTAAAGGGTTTTAGGATTAAATTTGACTCTAGCACTATCATTTTTGATGGCTTCTTTACCGTTGCAAGAAGTCTAATAGCTATCAATAAGCTGGTCTTGATTTAAATTGAATGATTCTGACAGCAAGGGATTAGGGGGATAGGGTTTGACGGTTTTTTTTCTAAGGGATGCAGTGCGGTATTGGGGCTTCCCCCCATCTACCCACACTTCCCACACTTCCCACACCTCCCACACTTCCCCCTCTTTCCCTGTTCCCTGTGCTATAATTATGGATTACGGCTTTTGAATCAGCGTCTCTAGAACACGCCGTTTAGCTTTCGGATCAATACCAATCAACCTTACATACTCACCCGAATGTTCAACCAAGCAGGTTTCTAGACCTTCAACCACGTCTGAAACCTGAGTAGAATCAATGGGGGAGCAACTCTGCCAAGAGCTGGTGCGGAATCGACGTTTATCCGCATGTTCAGTACCAATGCGAAAACCTTGGGACAACAAGTTACGAATCTTATCAATGATATCTTGACTCAAGGATGAACCAGAAGCGCTGCTGCCATTAAATCCTGAGGATTGCGTTGAACGGGGAGTATAGCTACTACTACTAGGGGCAGATTTAGCACCAGGGTTGACAGTGTCCCCAGGTTTTTGAATAATCTTTTCCATCACCCGGCGCTTAGCTTGCGGGTCAATCCCAATCAGTCGGACATACTCACCAGCGTGGTCTGCCAAACAAGCTCCCAGGTCTGCCACAGCCTGTGATACGTTATCGGAGTTTATGCCAGGAGCACTCTTCCAGGAACTAGTCCGGAAGCGACGCTCATCAGCATACTCAATACCAATGCGATACCCTTGGGACAACAGTTGACGAACTAGATCATCCACTGATGCCTCTAAGCCATTGTTAGATACAGCCGCAGCAGGTTGGGGAGCAGAGCTGTAGGGGCTGTAGCTGCTTGAACCAGATCCACTGGAACTCCGAGACACTTGGCCACCCGGTTTTTGGATAATCTCTTCACACACCCGGCGTTTAGCTTTCGGGTCAATCCCAATTAGTCGGACATACTCACCAGCGTGGTCTGCCAGACAATCACCCAAGGATTGGAGCACTTCTGATTCACGATCGGAGTCTATTCCGGAAGCACTCTTCCAGGAACTAGTACGGAAGCGACGCTCATCAGCATATTCAGCACCAATTCGGTATCCTTGGCCTAACAGTTGACGAACTCGTTGTTGAAGCTCTGAACTTAATCCTGTATTTGAAGACATTGATCTGAAAGATTTATGGGAACTATCAGGGCTACTATGACCATTAGAGTCAGCATTTTCGGCAATTTCCTTGCGGATGGGCATCATGCAGGAATCATCCTCTGCACACTGATAACCCGCCCGCAATGCCTCATTGATTGCCACCACATGGTTAGCAAACGTTCTATCTTGCTCTTCTACATCCGGTAGTCGGTCAGCTTGCTGCTGATTAGTAATCACCGCTCCGGAAGGCACATATTTACCGGGAGGAATTTCGACATCCTGAACAAGGGCATGCATCATCACAATACAGCCCTTGCCAACTCTAGCATTAAACACCGTAGAGCGAAAGCCAATAAAGCAATCATCCCCAATATAAGCAGGACCATGAATCAGGCTCAAGTGGGTAATTGATGCATTCTTGCCAATCCAGACCGAGTACTCTTTCTGGTCATCCCCAACAACCCGACCTTCTTCAAGACCATGAATCACAACACCATCTTGAATATTAGTGCCTTCACCGATGTAAAATGCTCCCCCTTCATCAGCTCGAATCGAGGTTCCCGAAGCAATCAATACATTGGCCGCAATCTCTACATTTCCAATGATGTTGGAAAAAGAATGCACATAAGCTGTGTCATCAATTTTTGGTTCGGCCAGATTCCTTGACCACGGTGTTGGGGGAGCTGCCTGGGTGCTAAATGCCATAGATGTTTTCCTCCTAATTTTTATTTGAGATACACTGTCATGAAATAGATTTTTGTCAAGCCCCACACTTGAGGATTGGGGTTAGTTATTTCTGCTGCTCCCACTCGGGAATTGTAATCACGCAGAAATTGCTGGATTGTTAATAGTTAACCTCTACCGTTATGGCTTATCGTTACAAATAACTGCTTTGGAAAGCTATAGGGCTCAAGTCAGAATCGAGCAATGGATAACCAGGGATAAGCTACTACCCAAAGCTACTACCCAAAGCTACTACCCAAAGCTACTATTGTCCGAACCTACTCACTAATACTGGTCTTTTTTGCTGTAGAGCATGCTATTGTCCACACTGACCGTGTCAATAATCCCCACCACCATAGCGTCGATGGGACGCTTGTCACTCTCACCGACTTGCCGAGCCGCGCTGCCACGGCTGACTAGCACCCACTCATTTATACCAGCACCGACTATGTCAGCTGCGACCTCATACTTGGGGAGTGGTTCTCCTGCATCATCTAGGTATTGCAGGAAAAGGAATTTAGTTCCTCTAAGACTAGGATCTTTATAAGTACTAACGACCGTGCCTCGGACCTTGGCAATTTGCATTGACCTAACTTATAACAGGACTTGGGGTGACAGGACTTGGGGGGAGATGGATTAGGGAGCAGTTATATGGCGAAGCCAAAACTAGTGGATCAAGCAATCTCTCCCCTCATGGTAAGCACATCCCCTACTTGACACCGGCATGTATTGAATCTCAAATTGACGGACGATTATGGACGGTTCATCGGACGGATGGCGTTAGTACTCTCCCGGAACTGTTCCACATCTTCGGTATAACGAATTGGTAGAACATACTCCAGGTTTTCGTGAGGTCGAGCAATAATATGGGTAGATAATACCTGACCGCCATTAACACGCTTAACGTTATCAACCCCAGCGGATACGGAGGCTTGCACCTCAGACACATCTCCCCGCACAATCACGGTTACACGAGCGCTACCAATTTTTTCATAACCCACAAGGGTGACACGAGCCGCTTTCACCATAGCATCTGCGGCTTCTACAACCGCTGGAAAACCAAGGGTTTCCACCATTCCCACAGCAATTGACATGAATTTTACTCCTAGACGTTTATCAAGATTTTGATCAACCCACGCGCTGACCACACGTGGGATGGTTGTGACGGCATATAAGCGCTCTTTGCTAAACCTATAGTCACTGCATACCAACCAGTTCAGCACCCAAGCTTGTGCCAATTGCCTCTAGACTCTCTATGGTTTTTAGGAGCATCTTGGCTAATAGCTACGGAACTGTTCCACAGCTTCGCTGTAACGAATTGGTAGGACATACTCTAAGTTTTCATGGGGACGAGCGATGATGTGGGTTGATACCACCTTACCTCCATTCACCCGGTTTGCTGATTCTATCCCAGCGGATACGGAAGCTTGCACTTCGGAAACATCTCCCCGCACAATCACGGTTACACGAGCGCTACCGATTTTTTCATAACCCACAAGGGTGACGCGAGCGGCTTTAACCATCGCATCAGCTGCTTCTACAACAGCTGGAAAGCCCTCAGTTTCAATCATTCCAACAGCAATTGGCATTTCGCTTTTCTCCTAGTGGATTAGTCAAATAATAGTGATGAACGCTCCCTAACTCACCTGGCAGTGTAGTTAGGGCAGTGTAGTTAGGGTTTCTGTGGCATTGCAGATAACTTAGGACTTACGAAGTTTAGTTGGTTTTGCCCCCCTGCCCCCCCAAGCGAGGGATTGTTCGCTTGGGGGGTAATGATGTCAAAGTCCCCCAGAATTGGGGGATTTATGGGGCACTTGCGTAAGTCCTGTAACTGCAATGTTGCCGGGTAAATCGGCCTTTTCGATACACCGTCAGAACGTGAGCCGACCAAGCCCATTGCAGGTAGCTAACTGACCTAGCTAACTGACCTAGCTAATTCACCTAGCTAAATCAGGTAGCTAAGTGTATTGGTCGTGCTTCTGTGCTTCCCTTGCTCCCCGCTTAATCCGCCTCATGGTTAGTTTGGGGGGGATTAAAGGGTGGAGGGGGGTGTGGGTTGGCCTGACCAAAAGTCATTGTTTCCCTGGCTTTTCGGCCAAGCTACGCTAACACCCCGGCTCAAACAAAGATAGTAGACGGGGAATGCCCCCAACATCTTTGTTTAAAGGACAACCAAAACTAAGCATAGAGAACCTTGGCGTATTTGACAATATAAAATATGATAATACTTCTTAATGAGAGACCTTAACAAAACTTAACATTCCGAGGGGGTCAGCTAGATTAGTTAACGAAAATTAACCGTTTTGGAGAATGGTTGCTTTTGTTTTATAATTTTTTTATAACTTTTAGATAAGTAATCCTCACTAAGCGCCAGAATTTGAGTGCGGTCACCGAGTTCCTGGGTTACGACACGGGGAACTGGGTCGCTCTAACCTGACTAAGGAGAGATGGGTGGATAGATGGCTTGTCAAGCCTGATTTGAGCTTTAATACATTAGCTTGATCAGTTGTCAAGCCCGAATTGACCTTTAATCAGTTAGCGTTATCGGTTCTATAAAGGTTACTTGTCATGATGTCAATAACCACGTTTTATGGTAATGATCAAAAAAATATTCTGGAAAAATCTGCCTGGATTATGTCCAAGATAACCCTTAACTGATAAAGTTATAAAAATACTAATGATTTAAGACAAATCACCACATTATTAGCTGTAAAGCGAGGAAAATCGTCACTTTAAAAATTCGTTTGGGCTAATTAGTCCCGATTTTTATTTAATTGATTCAATGAAATGATGAGGTCAAGGCGTGATGACTGAGTTCCTTACTCAGACTATTTGGGTAGTTCCTATTTACAGTTGGATTGGGGCATTTTTAACTATCCCCTGGGCAACAGGAATAGTGCGTCGTACAGGACCAAGACCAGCGGCTTACTTTAACCTGTTGATGACACTTTTCGCCTGCATTCATGGCTGGCTAATCTTCCAGGCTTCATTACAAGAAGCCGTGCAAGAGATACAGTTTCACTGGCTAATGGTTGCTGATATTGACATATCCTTTGTTCTGGAAGTCTCACCAGTGAGTACTGCAGCAATGGAGTTTATCACCAGCCTAAGTCTATTGGCTCAACTCTATGCTCTTGGATATATGGAGAAAGATTGGGGATTAGCTCGCTTCTTTGCCCTGATGGGATTTTTTGAAGGGGCATTGATTGGAATTGTCTTGAGTAATTCCTTATTCCTGACCTATGCTCTGTTGGAGATGCTCACGCTGTGTACTTTGTTAATTGTGGGTTTTTGGTATGCTCAGCCTTTAGCACTCAAAGCTGCCCGAGATGCTTTTTTAACCAAGCGTGTAGGAGATATCTTGCTGCTAATTGGGGTGGTGAGCTTAGCCACCTTTGCGGGAAGCTTAACCTTTTCAGACTTGTATACCTGGGCTTATTCAGCTAATCTACCGCCACTCGTAGGTAACTTACTGGGATTGGCTTTGATTGCTGGTCCAATTGGTAAATGTGCCCAATTCCCCTTGAATTTATGGTTGGATGAGGCGATGGAGGGACCGAATCCCGCCTCAGTACTTCGGAATTCCTTGGTGGTGACTTGTGGTACTTATGTGCTGATTAAACTGGTGCCGATTGTGACCATGATCTCACCGTTGACCTTATCAGTGTTAGTAGTTATTGGTACTATCACAGCACTAGGCACCTCAATGGTAGCGATCGCACAAATCGATATTAAGCGATCGCTTTCCCATTCCACCAGCGCTTACATTGGTTTAGTATTTATCGCGGTTGGAATGCAGCGCTCTGATATTGGTGTGATTTTACTGGTTGCCCATGCCTTTGCTAAAGCCCTGATGTTTATGAGCATCGGGGGGGTAATCTTGAACACCAATAACCAAAATCTAGCTGAAATGGGGGGCTTAGGGTCAAAAATGCCCGCTACTAGCACTGCCTTTGCCGTGGGTATCGTTGGTCTGATTGGACTTTTCCCCCTGGGTGGCTTTTGGGCAATGAGTGAAGGGATTAACGCCTTTTGGTTTGATGCCCCTCTTCTGGTCATACCCTTTCTCTTCGTTAACGCAGTTACTGCCTTAGGTTTAGTCCGGGTGTTTCGGCTCGTTTTCCTAGGGAAACCCCAAGCGAAGACCCGTCGAGCACCAGAAGTACCGTGGGCTATGGCATTACCAATGGTAGCGTTAACCATACTGACATTGCTGGTACCAGTGCTAATGCGTCCGATGGAATTGCTATCGGAATGGGAGTACCTCAATCCCCTAGCCGAGGTAACCTTGGTAATCTCTGGTGTCGTAGGTTGCACTGCAGGGGCTTTAATTTACCTACCCAGAACCTGGTCGCGGTCAATTCGGATGCCGTTGAAATTGTTCCAAGACCTATTCGCCTATGACTTTTACCTGGACGAACTGTATCGTTACACCATCGTGTTTGCTGTTCTCCTATTTTCCAACATTACAGCTTGGATCGATAGATATATCGTTGATGGGTTAGTCAATCTGGTTGGTTTAGGAACAGTATTTAGTGGTCAAGGCCTAAAATACAGCGTTTCCGGTAAATCACAGTTTTATGTACTGACTATCCTATTAGGAATCAGCTTATTGGCAATCTTCATCACTTGGCCCTTGAATCAGTGGTCTTTGAGTCAGTGGTCTTTGGAGCAGTGGTCATTGTTCATAGGTCATTAGTTAAAGGTTGAAGGTTAGCTGGTTGAAGGTTAGCTGGTTGAAGGTTAGCTGGTTGAAGGTTAGCTGGTTGAAAGTTAGCTGGTTGAAAGTTAGCTGGTTGAAAGTTAGCTGGTTGAAGGTTAGCTGGTTGAACGCGATCGCGTGGCCAATAGGCCAAAGTTAGCCCTTTGACTGTTGAAGCTTCAACCCCAAACAACCTTTAACCCTAAACAACCTTCAACCCTCAACCCCAAACAACCTTCAACCTTCAACCCCAAACAACCTTCAACCTTCAACCCCAAACAACCTTCAACCTTCAACCCCAAACAACCTTCAACCTTCAACCCCAAACAACCTGCAACCAAACAACCCCATGACAACAGTTAGTAAACAAATGATTAGGAGACTGGTCGATTTATGTTGAGTGCCTTGATTTTGGTACCAATACTGAGTGCCGCTATAGTGGGGTTTTGGCCCGGGAATGTCACTGCTAAAGCAGCTCGTCAAATTTCCTTGGTAGTTACTGGTGGTATTTTCCTCTGGTCAGTAATATTGATGACCATGTTTAACCCCGGTGACGTGAATCTACAATTTCAGGAAAATCTTCCTTGGATTCAGGGGATCGGTTTGACCTATAGTTTAGGGGTAGATGGTCTATCATTGCCCTTACTGATCCTAAATGGTCTGCTAACCGCAATTGCCCTGTACTGCACAGATTCCAACGTCATTCGCCCTAGGTTGTATTACGCTCTGATGCTCTTGCTGAATGGCGCTGTTGCCGGTGCCTTCCTAGCTCAGGATTTACTGCTGTTTTTTATCTTCTATGAGCTAGAACTCATTCCCCTATATTTGTTGATTGCCATTTGGGGGGGTAAGCGCAGAGGCTATGCTGCAACCAAGTTTCTCCTCTACACAGCCCTTTCCGGAGCCTTGGTTCTAGCGTCATTCCTCGGCTTAGTGTTTTTGAGTGGTTCCTCTAGCTTTAGCTACACCGAGACCAGGGAGCTGGCATCATTACTACCCGTTGCTCAGCAATTAATTCTCTTAGGAGCGGTTCTAATTGGCTTCGGGATTAAAATTCCCTTTGTGCCATTCCATACCTGGTTGCCAGATGCCCACGTGGAAGCATCAACCCCAGTTTCAATTCTATTAGCTGGTGTGCTCCTGAAATTAGGTACCTATGGTTTGTTGCGGTTTGGCTTAGGTTTGTTTCCGGAACCTTGGACAATTCTGGCACCTTGGTTGGGAATTTGGGCAGCAGTCAGTTCCCTTTACGGAGCTTTTAATGCCATTGTCCAGAAAGACATGAAAAAAATGGTGGCATATAGTTCTGTCGCTCACATGGCATACATTCTGTTAGCTGCTGCTGCTGCCACTGAGTTAGCGTTGGTATCCTCAGTTTTACAGATGATCAGTCACGGGTTAATATCAGCGCTACTGTTTTTATTAGTCGGTATCATTTATAAGAAAACTGGCTCACGGGATATCACTATCCTCAATGGTCTATTAAATCCAGAACGGGGTCTGCCAGTAGTTGGTAGTTTGATGGTGCTTGGTGTAATGGCTAGTGCTGGTATCCCTGGCATGGTGGGATTTATCTCTGAGTTTCTGGTCTACTGGGGTAGTCTCCAGGTATTGCCAATCCCAACTATCCTATGCATGCTCAGCACCGGTTTAACGGTTGTTTACTTTTTACAACTAGTTGGTGGAGCCTTCTTTGGTCGTCTCGCTACCCATTTAACTGATTTACCGACCGTTAAGTTCACAGAACAATTACCAGGGCTGGTTTTAGCGCTATTGATTGTGGTTCTGGGACTACAACCAGGATGGTTACTTAATTTAAGTGAACCGATCACAGCAACTTTGGTAACGACACCACCGAATGTAGCTGTGAAGGTATCAACTAATAGTTGAAGCTTAACAGGTTGTTCGCGTAGCTTGGCCGAAATGTAGAATGCGCGAATGTAGAATGCGCGAATGCGCGAATTTATAATTCTACATTCTGCATTCTACATTTTTACAGACAACCTTCAACAACCTTCAACCTTCAACCTTAAACCAAACAATCGTCAACATAATTATTATGTTATTGAGCCAAAAAAACAAACAAAATCATCCCCTAGAGGAGTATATCAAGCGACTACAAACTGGTAGTGCCCTCCTATCAGATTCTCCACAAAACCTTATGGAAGTAGTCGGGATACTTCACAGCTACGGCATTGTTTTAGATGCTTACTCCCGCAATCTTATCTACACTGCCGATCATCAATTTTTAGTGTTTTTTCCCTTCTTTAAATACTTTAATGGGGAGATTTCCTTATCAAAGCTTTTACGTCATTGGTGGCACGACCGAATTAACTTTGAGTACGCTGAATACTGTATGCGCTCGATGTTATGGCACGGTGGTGGAGGCTTAGATACTTATCTCGACACCGATGAATTTGAGCAACTATGTGCCAAAGCAATTCAGGCAAAGTTTAAGACCAATCCCCTGATGCTGGGAATGAACAAGCTATTTCCTGAATTCTTGCCCGAACAAGTGCGAATGCTTGCCTATTACAGTGGATTAGGGCAATTCTGGCGGGTGATGAGTGATATATTTATGTCCCTATCTCAGGGCTATGACCAAGGGGAAATTAAGTCGATTCCCCAAGTGGTAGACCATATTAAAGCAGGGTTAGTCGCAGCAGCAAACAAACCCATTACCTATGCCCCTAAGATTGGGGATAAAAGGTATGAGATTATTCCCGAATCGGTTGGTTTGACCTTCCTGTCTGATACAGGAATACCCTATGTAGAGGCAATTTTCTTCCGGGGAACACCCTTTCTGGGCACAGTATCTATGAATGCCCAAGCGTACCAGATTTCCCCAGATCAAACTCGATTTACCTATGGCGCGTTGTATGCTGACCCATTGCCTATTGGTGGTTCTGGAATTCCACCGACATTGCTGATGCAGGATATGAGGCATTATCTACCCAACTATCTCAGAGATTTTTATATGCGATCGCATCGGGGTGAAATTGACTTGCGGGTTAGAATTTGCCAAACCTTCCAGAAATCTATGTTTTGTGTAACTACAGCTGCGATTTTGGGGCTAGCCCCTCATCCCATGGATACCACGGATCCTGCTGAACTTGAGGAAAATCGAGCGTATTTGGAATACTGGATGGATCGATTTATCCCCTCCCGGTTGAGAGCAGCTAATGGTCAAATGACCAACGCCTAAAACTGCCCATTACCCTGAACTACGTGTTTAAGGGTAGTGAGAGTCTCCAGGCTAATCATGCCGCTATGATGTCCTTTTTGGTTAGACATACCTAGAAACACGGAGTCTCCTGGTTGCGGATTCCGTGAAAATCTTGGTGAAGAATTAATGTAAACCGATGCACTATCTACACCTAAGGCAAACTGACGGCTTTCCTGATAAGAATCTGTCACCAGGCAGTCAGCATGACCGCTGCTATATTGATTAATCCAAGCAATCCCTGACTCTATGCAATCTACCACTTTCAACGCAATAGTTTTGCTCAAATAGGCTTGACCCCACTCGGATTCTGCTGCTAAGGTCAATTGTTCAGGAAACTTAGCCACTAGATGGGCATCACCTCTGAGTTCAAAACCGTTTTCCTTGAGGTTGTTCAACAGGGTAACTAAGGCAGAGGTTTTTTGATTCTGGTTAATCAGAATTTTTTCAATAGCATTGACCGGATCCGGCTGACTGGCGTGGCTATCTAAAACCATATGCCTAAGCAGATCGACGTTACCATTAGCAGACCAGTAAAGGTAGCAGTTACCAATGGCCGATTGCAAAACTGGTGCAGTTGATTGCTGGATCACCTGCTTGAGCAGGGTTGGTCGTCCGTGGGGAATTACCAAATTCAGATATGGATTTTGAGTGACCAAATCCCGAATCGAAGCTCCCTGTCCAGAGGGGAATAGTTCCAGACATCCCGTTGGCAAACCGACCTCATCCAAAGCATTTTGCAACGCTTGAGCAATCACCTGGTTAGATTGACTGGCTTCGCTACTGCCTTTGAGAATCAGGGAGTTACCAGTTTTGAGACAAAAGCCTGCGGCAATTGCACCTAGTTCAGGGAATGCCTCATAAATTAGAGCAATCACTCCCAACGGCATTAGCTGACAGTAGGTCTGAGATTGGTCAGTTTGATAGGAAGCGTTCATCACCCGCCGGATTGGATCAGATAAATTTCCAATCCTTTCCAGGATCCCGATAGCCATCTGTAGCCTTTCTGGTGTTAGCTTCAGCCAGTCCAAAATTAGGTCTGGCACTGCCATGTCCCTACTGGTTTCCAGATCTAGGGTGTTAGCTTCCAAAATATCATCAAAGGAGTTTCCCATTGCTTGAGCCATGGCCTCGATGCCACGAGAGCGCTCTTCTCCCTTGGTGTTTGCCAATGCCCGAGAAGCATGGTGGACACTGGCCATTAAATCATGTAACTTCGAGGCCTTGCTCCCAGAGTCTGTGTTCATTGTTAGTTAACGCCGGTAAGCTAGCCAAACCATCATAGCCGGAAGTACTGCTAGCAGTACTGCCAGTAATGCCCATACTATGATACCTGGCCCTTTTTGGGAGTGAAGTGCCAAAGGCAACCAGACAATCAGCAGAACTAAGACAATACCCAACGCTACAGGTAAGTAGCTTTCCCCAAGACTACCATGGATTGTATTCCAACGATGTCCTGTCCAAAGCCAAGCTTTTTTATAGGGGTAGTGGGTGGATAGTTGCTCAATCACATAACCACTTTCGTCTACCACAAAAATTTGCTGACAGCGATTGCAGCCAAGGGCTTCGGTCAGTGTAATTGGCACTAAATGACCCCGACGCCGACAAGGGCAGGGATACTCAGAGTTTAAGTCAATCTTTTGACCTTTTTGAGATTGCACAAGCGTTATTAAAAACCAAAAGACATCTGGTTAGGTTTATCAAAAAACCTTGAATTGGTAGTGCTGCATGATTATTTAAATATTGGGACACTATAAAGCGTATGGTGTCCCCATCTATTATAATAAGCTTATTCTTTAAGGTTATTGATGGACACTGCCACGGTTTGCATCAAGTTGGATACTTGAGCTGAAGGCAGCATGCCCAAAGTTGTATTACTTCAGCTATGACAGGTTTATTGACTATCAGTAAGCGGGTAACGCGATTCGAACGCGCGACATTCACCTTGGCAAGGTGACGCTCTACCACTGAGCTATACCCGCACCTCAACTTATCTCTTTCTAGTATGTCAGATCAGCCAAAATTTGTCAACCCCTTTTACATAAGCTTTCAGATTCAAGAAAATTAGGAAAATCTCCCAAGATTAACTCATATGTTAGGAATCAGGGTCAGATTCTGAAGCAATTGTCCAATTTGTCGAGAATGGTAGAGTTTGTTGGCTTAAAGTTCCCTGTTCAGACTCTTCATAGCCTAATATTGACTCTTGACCCCGAAAACTCCGGATCAGGTTAGCCATTTCTATGGCATTCATGGCATATTCCCAACCTTTATTGCTCTTGATTCCCGCCCGTTCTAGAGCTTGCTGCATGGTATCTACAGTTAAAATACCAAAAATAACAGGTACCCCGGTTTGAAAACCAGCAGCAGCAATGCCCTTGGCTACTTCAGCAGACACATAATCAAAATGGGGAGTTTGACCCCGAATCACTGAGCCCAAGCAAATCACTGCATCATAACGACCGCTAAGAGCAGCTTGGCGAGCCATCAATGAAATTTCAAAGCTACCCGGTACCCAAATATAGTCAACTTGAGTACCTTGGGGATTGGGATCAATGCCATGGCGTTTTAAGCAATCTTTACACCCGTTTAAGAGTTTACCTGTCACTAGGTCATTAAACCGACCAATGATAATCGCAAACCTCAGGGAGGTAGATGATGTAAAATTTCCCTCGAAAACTGCCATGACTATCGTTCTAAAGGCTGATTACAGTAATAATTTAGGTCTAGCTCAGGGAAATTATAACCTAAACCACCAAAAAGTTGAGGGCACCGACTAGAAGGACGAGAAGCACCCAGACCCCTGAACCAAGCCAAAGTAAGCGTTTTGATTGCTCCCAGTTCTGAGGTGTGGCATAAGCTACTGGTACACCGACTACCAAGACAAATGACAATAGGACTAGGGCAGTGAGTAATAGTTGGAATATAATAGTCATTTTCTGTGCTGATACCTTGACGCTAAACTTTCCTAAAACTTGTTTAAAACAGGCTAATGCCTAGCTAAGCACTATAGATTTTACCAGATGGTTTTACCTTTTCTGCCAAAATTTGTTGCAATCAATGCCCTTTTAACTTTCCCATGCAGGTGATGAGTGTGGGGCGCGGGCGCGGGGCGGGGGCGCGGGGAGTGCCATAAAAGGGATTATAGGGATTAAAAGGTCAAAGTAGTGTAAACTATTAATAGCATCAATAAAGTCAATAGGGAAAAATGGAGAGATGGCCAGATGAAATTGATGTGTAGCCTTAATTTCCAGAATTGGTAGACTAATCACTATGGATCTGATTTTGTGTCATACCACCGTTGACTTTGATGCCCTAGGAGCAGCTGTAGGACTGACTCGCCTCAAGCCAGGAGCCAAAGCGGTACTAACTGGGGGGACTCATCCGGCTGTAAGAGATTTTTTGGCACTGCATCGGGATGAGTATGCCCTGATCGAGCGCCGCTCTGTACAATTGGCTCAGATTAATTCCGTAATTATTGTAGATACTCAAAAACGCGATCGCTTAGGCAAAGCAGCTGAGTGGTTAGACTTACCACAGTTAAAGGCTATTGAAATTTACGACCATCATCCCGTACCCCAAACTGATATCCCGGCTACCTATACACAGATTGAACCTGTGGGAGCAACCACCACCTTAATTGTTGAGCAACTACAGCAATCCCAAATCCAGTTAACTACTGCTGAAGCCACGGTGATGGCATTGGGAATCCATGTGGATACAGGTTCCCTGACCTTTGACCAGACAACACCAAGAGATGGGGCTGCTTTGACCTGGTTAATGGAGCAAGGAGCTAATCTGCGTCAGATAGCTCAGTATGTTGAGCCAGGGCTATCTCCTCAATTGGAAAAATTATTTAGGCAATCTCTAGACCTTTTGCAGCGACAAACCCACTTGGGTTACACCATTTCTTGGGTATTCCTAAACACTCCTGGGCATGTGCCTGGCTTATCCAGTTTGGCGTCACGCTTACTAGAAGTAACTGAAAGCGATGCCCTGCTTTTGGGGGCTGAGTATCAACGAAACCCCAAAGGAGAAACCTCACAACCGGCAGGTTTACCAGTTGTAAGGTTTCAGGTTGAAGGTTATTCACCGTTGCCGGTTGGCGGTTTAACGGTTGAAGGTTATGAAAATTATTATAACAAGCAAAATTCAAAAATACAACCTTCAAGCCAAAATAACCTTGAAACTCAAACCCAGACTAACTTTCAATCAAATCACCTACCCGACTCGAACCCCAAAGGCGAACAAGCTTGGCCAAAAGGCCACCCTACGCGAACACCCCAAACTAACCTTGGCCAAAAGGCCACGCTTCGCGAACAACCAAATAACCTTGGCCAAAAGGCCACGCTTCGCGAACAACCAAATAACCTTGGCCAAAAGGCCACGCTTCGCGAACAACCAAATAACCTTGGCCAAAAGGCCACGCTTCGCGAACAACCAAATAACCTTGGCCAAAAGGCCACGCTTCGCGAACAACCAAATAACCTTGGCCAAAAGGCCACGCTTCGCGAACAACCAAATAACCTTGGCCAAAAGGCCACGCTTCGCGAACAACCAACAACCGACACGAACCTACCCTACTCGAAGGCCAAGGGTGAACAACTGTCAACCTCAGTTACAAAGCTAACGATAATTGGGCGGACGCGAATTGAGGGAACGGATTTGAACCAGTTGTTGCAACCCTTAGGAGGGGGTGGACATTCCCAAGCCGCTGCGGTTACCTTACGAGACTGTGAGGCCCAGACAATCCTAGAGCAGCTGGTCAACCAACTAAAAGACCAAATTCCCCAACCTCTGACGGCTCGGGATTTAATGTCATCCCCCGTGCGCACCATTCGCCCCAATACCAAGATTAAGGAAGCCCAGAGAATTTTGTTGCGCTATGGTCATTCGGGGCTTTCAGTAGTAGATCAACAGGACCAGCTGGTAGGAATTATCTCCCGACGAGACCTGGATTTAGCCTTGCACCACGGTTTTGGCCATGCCCCAGTCAAGGGCTACATGACGAAGCATATTAAGACCATTACTCCAGAAACCTCGATGGCAGACATTCAGTCCTTGATGGTGACTTACGATATTGGGCGTTTACCCGTTCTAGAGGATGGGCAACTAATGGGGATAGTGACCCGCACTGATGTATTGCGGCAACTGTTTCAGGAAGAGTTGAATGTTAAGCAGTTGAAGGTTGACGGGTCAAACCTGAAACCGGCGAACCTTAAACCAGCTAACATCAAGCCTCTGTTGGCTTCGAGCCTGTGGGAACTTTTGACCATAGCTGCCGAAAAAGCTCAGGAGCGGGGTTGGCATCTGTACGTAGTTGGAGGAGCTGTCAGAGACTTGTTACTAGCGGATGGGAACAAGCCACTACTGCTAAATGATATAGACTTGGTCGTAGATGGCTTTCACCGCTCAGCGGATGCGATCGCAGGAGTCACCCTGGCCAAGGAACTCCGTAAAATTTACCGTAAGGTGCGCTTGGAAGTACACGGGTCTTTTCAAACCGCTGCCTTGCTATGGCATAATGACCCGAAATTTGGCTCCCTTTGTGTAGATATTGCCACTGCTCGTACCGAGTTCTATCCTTATCCCGCTGCTAATCCTCAAGTCGAAGCTAGTTCCATTCGTCAAGACCTTTACCGCCGAGACTTTACCATCAACGCCATGGCAGCAAGGCTGACAAAGGTTAATCCCCAAGCTCAATTGCCCCTGTTGGACTTCTTTGGGGGTATGTTAGATTTGCGATCGCAAAAAATTCGAGTCCTACACGCCAATAGCTTTATTGAAGACCCAACCCGAATCTATCGAGCGGTAAGGTTTGCGGTGCGATTGGGATTTGAAATTGAACCCCAAACCAGGGAATATATCCACTATGCCATTCAGAGTGGGGTATATGAGCGTACTAAAGCGGAAAACACCAAAGTCCCAGCACTCCAAACCCGACTCAAAGCAGAACTTAACTATATGTTGCAAGCCCCCTACTGGCAACCAGCATTGCAGTTATTGTCATCATTAGGAGCGTTGCGGTGTCTTCATCCTACCCTGACCCTAGATAAACCATTATGGTGGCGAGTGCGTTTGGTTGGGCGCTGGCTACAGAGATTTGACCCAAAGCAAACCTTAAGACACTGGCAGATGCGTTTGGAAGTATTGATTGCTGATCTAGCACCAGACGAACGGGTTAAGGTAGCCAAGAATTTACAGTTGCCCGTAGACAGTGTTGAGCGTCTTCAAAAACTTGAGGGATGGCAAGGGGATTTCCTAGAATCTCTACCAACATGCCAGCTAAACAGTCAAATCGTCCACATGTTGCGCGAGTATAAATTACCTACCTTAGTATTGATTGGGGTGTATAGTCCTAGAGCGATCCGACGTAAAATTTGGCAGTATCTCACCACTTGGAGGAATGTTAAAGCGCCACTGGATGGCAATGATCTCAGAAAGTTAGGCTATAAGCCAGGAGCACACTATCGGGAAATTCTGGATGCACTCTTAGAGGCAACCCTAGACAGGGTGATTCAGGATCAGGCTGATGCTAAAGCATTTCTAGCCATACACTATCCACCTCTTGAGAAAGAATAAGGTAAAAGGTATAAAGGCGTAAGCATTCAGCAATCAGCTATCAGCAATCAGCTGATGCGCTACGCCCACGCTAGGCGAACAGCTTTTGAATAAAACAGGTAAGGATTGGAATAATGCTGAGTTACCGGAAGCTGCGATGGGATTCATAGTCTTTGGCTGATGGGCAAATCCCCAGACTTCCAATTCTCATTAATCTCGAATTATTAAATTGTCCCGTTCGCCTAGCGTGGCCATAGGCCTGCATAGGTTTATTTTAAGCTGACGGCTGACAGCTGACGGCTGAATGCTTAGATAAAGGCAAACCGACAACAGAGAACTGATAATGCTAGAATTCATCCGGTCTGATCTATCCGCATTAACGGCCTACACACCTCATCCTGGGGGCGAGGAAGGGAAAACACCAGAATCAACGGTTCCCCTAGATCGCCTGGATACGAATGAATGCCCCTTTGACTTACCAGGAGAGTTAAAGGAAAAATTAGCTTGGAGCTATCAACAGCTGATTCAAGCTAATCGATATCCCGATGGCGGACAGGGGAAACTCAAAAATGCGATCGCAGAATACGTTAACGAATCTGCTGCCCTAGACGACCGAGTAACAGCAAACCAGATTTCCGTAGGCAACGGTTCCGATGAACTAATTCGTTCTATCTTAATTGCCACCTGCTTAGGAGGAGAAGGCTCGATCCTAATCGCTAATCCCACCTTCTCCATGTATTCGATACTGGCACAGACCTTAGGAATACCAGTAGTGAGTGTAGGGCGTCGGGAAGAAAACTTTGAAATCAAGATCGACGATGCCCAAGCAGCCATTGAACAGACCCTCACAGAAACCTCGACCCAACGAGCAGCAATACGAGTAGTATTTGTAGTTCATCCTAACTCTCCCACCGCCAACCCCTTGACTCCCCAGGAATTAGACTGGTTGCGTGGTCTACCAGAGAATATTTTAGTAGTTATTGATGAAGCCTACTTTGAATTCAGCCAAGCCTCAGTAGTCCAAGAATTAGCCGACCATCCCAACTGGGTAATATTGAGGACATTTTCCAAAGCATTTCGTTTAGCCACTCACCGTGTTGGTTATAGCATCGCTGACCCAGAACTAATTGCTGCTCTCGAAAAAATGCGCTTACCCTACAACTTACCCAGCTTTTCTCAAGCTGCTGCCATAGTCGCTCTCAATCACAGACAAACTCTGCTAGCATCAATTCCCCAGGTTATCGCCGAGCGAGATAAGTTACTAAAAGCCCTATCAGAACATCCAGCCTTACAGGTTTGGCCAAGTGCTGCCAACTTCATCTACCTGCGTCTACGACAATCCGGCAACGAGTCTACTAGCAAAGACCTGACTCAGGTAACTCAGGCCATGAAAGATCAAGGCACCCTAATACGTCATACTGGAGGAGGATTGCGGATCACTGTGGGCTCTCCTGAGGAGAATACTCGTACATTGCAACGATTACAAGCAGTTCTGGGCTGAAAAGCTATTCATAGTAAACTTTTGCCTTTTGCCTTTTGCCCTTGCGGGTAGCGCTATATCCTCAAGTGTTTGTCACCGAACTTAGAGTTTTAGCAATCTCTACCAGCTGAAACCCAGGAGGATAAACCCCCTCAGCTTTGATGCGCTGGATAGCAGCCGGTGGGATAGCCAAATTTAGCTTTCTAGCAACAGCTCTGACTATATCACCCCGGTCAATGACACCTGCCACAGTTTCTGCGGGAGAAAGTACGCTTACACGCTTAATGTTAAGCTCCTCTAAGCTGTTAATCACCTCCACCAAAGGTGTTTTCTCTTGCACTGTGGGAATTTCTGATAAAGGGCGCACTATAGTTTCCAAGGTCTCAGTGTCCCAACGACTACGCTCCACAAAATGTAAATCCTCAATTTTCACTAGCCCACGATAGCGTCCATTAGTTGCAGCGTAGTAGGGCATTGGGTTTTGCCTATCGGTTAAGATATACTCATCAGCAAAAGAACGTAAGGTCTGGTTGGCTTCCACCACCCGAAAGTCACGGGTCATGGCATTAGATGCCATCAGCTTAAGTAAGACTTCTTGCAAGGTGGTTAGCTGGTCATAGGCACTGGCATTGCGAAAAATAAACCAGCCAATCAGAGTTGGCCAAATGAATGCCAAGGTACCGGTCAGCAGAGTCATGCCTAATCCTAGGGATAGGGCTATCAGCCCAAACCCCTTACCCGTTCTGGCAGCCCAACGCACACCTGTAAACAGATCTCCAGTTAGTTTCCAGACTGCTGCTTTCAACACTTGTCCACCATCTAAAGGTAGACCAGGAATTAGGTTAAATAATGCCAAGACTAGGTTGATTCTCGCTATCTCATTGGCGATAGTATATGCCCAAGCCGAGGTGGGTAATGTCAGAGTTAGGACATAAAACAGACCAAAGAGGATGAAGCTCACTAATGGTCCTGCGATCGCTACTTGAAAGGCTTCTCCTGGAGTCTTCGATTCTCGGTCAATCGACGCAATCCCGCCAAATATAAATAGGGTAATCGAATTAACTTTGATACCCTGAGAGAGGGCAGCTAGACTGTGACCTAATTCATGTAAAAGTACAGAACTAAATAACAACAGTGCCATCGCCAATCCAGCTACCCAAGCTAAAATCGACCCTAGGCTAGAGTCGAACTCTCGCGCATTAATCATCGTTACCAGTAGCAAGATGAAAAACCACGATGGGTCTAGAAACAGTGGGATTCCGAATAGAGAGCCAACTCGCCAACCTGATAGCATCACATTTTCCTTATCTGAGACCTTCCATAGCTCTACATACCAGCATAAAGTAACTCCTATGTTCTGGGCTCATGGAACTGCCACAGGCATCCGCTCACTCAGACGAGTGTTTAGGTCTGCAAGTAGGTCATTGCCACTACGACGAGCTTGCCAAGGACCAGTGTTATACTGATCGATTATCCATTGCCCATTCATCAAGTCTTCTGACTCAGCCAAGGTACCAATGTACTGGATTGGAGTCGATGAGCTAGTGATGTATCGCTTAGTAAATTGGATGCGCCGTCCGATTACCTCTCCACTTAGCTGGGCTTCTCCTAAGTAACCGTCGTCCAAAATATTCCCAGTGATTGTATTCTTGCTTTGAACCAGAGTTGCTTCAAACCGGGTGGGTACTCCCCCTTGCCAGTAAGTTCCGAGCCAAGTGCCAGTTAAGTCTGCCATGAACACCAAATTTTAGTGAGGAGTTAACTAACCATTATAATATAATTTTGGTCTATATAGCAAATTTAGATAAGTAAGTGGTGAGATTAAGAAGAAACCGAAAGAGGAGGAAGACACCGGAACCAATCGCACCTTTATCTCTTGGTTAACACAAACACACTCTAGTGATTCCCCCGTCCAAATTCCCGATTCCCGATTCCCGATTCCCGATTCCCTAATATTTCATAATTGTCTGACCAATACACGATTACACTATCATTGCGCTTTTTGCTGGCACTTTGGCAAATAAAAGTAGCATAGTCTAGCAATAATAATTCATATTAGATGCCATAGAGCAATACCACCTAGCTTATTAGTTGTCAAGGTTACAGGAATGATGATGGATGGGGAAGAATTACTGAAGCGATATGCTGCTGGAGAACGGGACTTTCCAGAAGCTAATCTACAGGGAGTATCTCTGGCGGGAGTAAACCTGAGCCAAGCTAACCTACGACGTGCTAATCTCAGCCAGAGTTGTCTCAAGGGCGCTATTCTTAAAGGTGTCAATCTGCGAGAAGCGAATTTATCTGGTGCTAATCTACAGGGAAGTGACCTGTGTGAAGCCAACCTTATTGTTAGTAACCTGAGTCAGGCAAATCTAACTAAGGCTAACTTGAGTAATGCTAATCTACGCAGTTGCCGCCTGATTGGAGTCAACCTCAGTAAAGCTAATCTGAGTGAAGCAATTCTGAGTGAGGCAATTCTCCAGAATGCTAACTTGAGTCACGCAAAACTGATTAGCACATCCTTGAACCGAGCCAAGCTTTCCCAAGCCCTCTTGGACGGAGCGATTTTGGAGGGAGCATCCCTCAACAATTGTATTCTGATCGAAGCGAATCTGATTGGGGCAAATTTGTCCCATACCCTGCTCAGTGGAGCCAACTTGACTAAGGCCAATCTCAATCAAGCAGACTTGAGTGGTGCAATAGCAAGTGGCTGCACCATGAGAAACACTATCCTAACGGATGCGAATCTCAGAGGAGCAAGGATGAGTTGGACAATTCTCCATGGTGCTAATCTCACCAAGGCTAATTTATACCGAGCTAACCTGTGTTGGTCGAATCTTAGCGAGGCAATATTGATTGAAGCTGTTTTAATTGATGCTAATCTGAATCAGGCTAACCTGCGTGAAGCTAAACTTAGCAAAGCGATTATGCCAAGTGGCAGTCAGCATCAATAGTTGAACCCAGTTTTTGATCAGCCCTGGCTTGTTTCACACATCAAATCGAAACGCTATAGCAAAATTAACAACTGATATTATGTCTGGTTATAAATTACCACTTAATAATTACAAATAACCTGTTAATAATTAATTGTAAAATGTTACTAATTACCTTTTACAATTTACTAATTACCTGTTACCTGTTACCAATTACCAATTACCAATTACCAATTACCAATTACCAATTACCCTCAATCATTCCATTAATCAGCAAAGCTGTGCAACCCAAACCACTTATCCAGTAAAGGTCTTCAGCAGTAACAATTGTGCTAACTCGCAAAAGCCCTCAGATTCTTTAGCATAAGTGACATAGGCTGGCACGCATCTGCAACCAACTCGACAACATCCAGCCCTGGCCAGGGCATTAGACTCTGATTCGAGTGGAAAGTGTTCGACAATTCAAAAAGGGGAGGCAACACCGTCTGGAAAAGGAAACACGCTACTATGTTGCTTCTTACGCCCTTGTCTGCTGAGTCCTTTGCCCAGGGCATCCCTTGGATATTGGGGTGTAGAGAACAAGGTTGATTATGTGCGCTTCGGTTACTCAGGGTGAAGATGCTTCACGTATTCCCATGCATCAGTTACCTCAAATCTTTGCCGTTGCTCGTAACTTTGCTCTAAATATCTATCGTTCTCATGACTTTTCAAATATGGCTCAGGCTCAAAGACGGTGCCAGTTTGGACTAGACACACAAAGAGCGCATTTTCAGAAATGTTATAGCCCTGGAAACAAGCACTGTCTTTAACTAAGACTTTCAGCTAGTTTTGCGTTCACAACTCATTTAGAAACGCTATATCTGATCATTGTGTTGTTTTTTTAAATAAACTTTAACAAAAATTAACATAATGATCATGAATCACGTTTATCATGTGTATAAATAATACAAACACTAAATAAGTGAGGGCAATTCAAGGGAATCTGTTTGCAGAAGATGGCGAAGATGGGGAAGATGGGCAAGATGAAACTGGCGGAGATTTTAGTCATCGGTTGGAACCTCCGCAATTTTCCTGACCTCCTCTGACAAAATTTTATTTCTATGACAATGGGATGCACCTACTCAAATTACCCATGACTCATGACCCATTACCAATTCCTCATTACTAATTCTTCCCTAGCCATTACCTATTATTCAGGGGATTTATTTGTTGTAAATCTACCGAATAATTGGTATTTGCTATTAGTTGTCATGGAGTGCTCTACAGCTTTTTTAAAGCTTTCACAATTAATTGTTGGATTTAACGCCACAATGAAAAATTGACTTAAAGGGATTATAGAAATAGTTTTTTAGACATCCGAGGAAAAAGCTTTGCTGATCAACACTCCAAGATTCAACAAAACATCGGTTGAGCGATTAGTAAATTTTTGGTCAAATCGCTATGTACCCGATTTATCAATTATTGCTTCCAAAAATGGTGTTTTAAAGATTTATGATTTGCTAGAATTTGCTTCCAGAAAGGGGCGCAATAAAACGGTTACCAAGTTACAGCGTTTAATCCAGATTAACTGTGAGTGTGCGGGAATTAAAACAGATGCTATGTTCTCCTATATTCCTAATGTGGTTAATTTGACCGAGGCTAAGCGAATTGCTGAATTTGTTTGCTCCGTTTACGAAAAGGTACTGGAAATTTACCAAGAGCAATCACCGAATCCTAGTTTAATGGCAGCAATACGACTAGGGGAGACAATTAATTTCTTCACAGATTTCTCTAGCCCGTGGACAATGGTAGCGCTAGAGTTGCCAGCTATAGAAAAGCTAGCCACCTCTCTCGAACCTGTATTGCGGCAACTGCGGCAGCAACATATATCAGCAAAAGACCGTCGAGCCATTGGTTTTGTTACCACACAGTTTCACTTCAGCACTCAGTTAGTACTCAATCGGCTGACATTGCCAGAACAAATTTTGCTCAGTCCCTACTTTAAGTTTGTCGAGGAGCAAGTTTCTATCCCCTGGCAACGAATCTGTAATGCAGCGGCTTTGCATGATTTTAACTCACCTACCTTAGCCTTAGTGGAGCAACTCTTACCTGTTAGTCAGGATATTGCTCAGACTGTCTACCAACGCACAGAGGAATTGCACTCTGGTCATTTTAGCCGTCGGGGAGGGTTGGACGATCCAGGAATTAAGGCTTCGACTATCAGAGATTTAGAAATGTTCCAGGGTTACCTATGGCTATGTGCTTTGGAGGGGAATATGACATCAATAGAACAGGAACTGTTGCCGTTGTGTTTACTGGTATTTCCTAGCGTAGACGTAAGTTGGAAGCTGGCGGAAAAAATGTTGCAGTTGCTGGTGGATGAACTAAACGCTCGTATAGAGTCAGATCAGATGTACCTCTTGCTTCCTTATACTAAAGGACTGCTGGAGTTATTCTCTGACCTGGAGCAGAAGGCGTTATGATATCATCTAGCAGTCCTAAATCTTGGTGGCAGGAACAAACTTCGTCCCGGAAGCGGTCAGACTAGTGCAGGCAGGCAGAAATAATACCAATTCTTCAAAGTAGGACTACAGATGCAGATGGCCAGGGTGCATCTCATATTTGTAAAAAAGACGGGAAGTGTGGGGCCCGGGCGCGGGGCCCGGGCGCGGGAAGTCTGGAGATTTTATTAGAATTTTTGCCTAATTGCATGCATTAAGATGCACCCGATGGCCAGATGGGGAGATGGCCAGATGAAATTGATGTGTAGGTGTGTAAGCCCTAAGAATTGGTATAACTCCCCAGGCGGATCAGGTGGCTTACTGCAGAATAGGGCCAGATTTGACACTCCCCATGGCTAGAAGCCAGGGGATTCTCGGTTCAACGAGCCAACTTGCTCAACCAGGTCGGAACCAAGAAGAGTAGAGGTCGATTCTCCCCAAGCGTTTTGGAAAGTTCCCGTGTGCCCCACGGTACTCAAGGCTCTGGTTAGGATATTTTTGGCGGCGTTGTGGTCGCGATCTAACTGGCACCCACATTTACACACATGGGTTCGAGTTGATAATGACTTCTTAACCACTTCGCCACAACTAGAACAATTCTGGCTTGTATAGGCAGGATTTACTGCAACAGTTATCCGACCGAACTTTTGACCAAAATATTCTAGCCATTCCCGGAACTGGTACCAACCTGCATCGTTAATAGATTTAGCAAGACAATGATTTTTAACCAAGTTTTTGACCTTCAAATCTTCATAGGCGACCAGGTCGTTAGACCGGATTACGCAACGTGCCGGAGACGAAACCTTAGATAGTGGAGCCTTTATGGGTGTTCGGCTTTGCATAAAAGGGTTAAATCTTTTGTAATAAGGCTCCACTATCTTACGGTAACTTCTAACCAGTCTCTTGGCATGTTCTTCACGCTGCCTACTTATTTTAAGGTGTTGTCTGCCTAGTCTATTAATAGCTTTATTTCGGTTAGCAGAGCCTTTCTTTTTCCGAGAAACTCTACGTTGATAAAATATAGCGCGTTTTTCGCCTTTCCTGTAAAAACGGGGATTGGGTTCTGAGTAACCATCAGAGTCGGTATAAAACTCTTTTAGACCTACGTCCAACCCGACAGTGAAACCAGTAGCTTCTAACTGCTCTGAGCTATCTATTTTGACGCAGAACTGAACATAATAGCCATCAGCTTTTTGGACAATACGAACCCGTTTAATGAGTTTCTGTTCGCGTAGCGTCGGCTTTGCCGAATCGAAACGCCACAAGTCCCAGGTTCCTTTGAGTCTTAGTCTCCCAATCCCTTTCTTATCGGTGAACTTTATGGACTTCTTGTCTGGGGACAACTTCCATCCAGATTGCTTGTACTCGACTGACCTGGAGTGTTTCTTAAAACGAGGATACCCCTTCTTTCCGGGACTCTTTTTCTTGCAGTTGTCAAAGAAGCGCTTAATGGCACGTTCTACATTCTCTACAGAGGCTTGACAAGCATGGCTATTGAGGTCTTTAACAAA
Source organism: Moorena sp. SIO3B2 (assembly GCF_010692525.1). Taxonomy (NCBI): domain Bacteria; kingdom Bacillati; phylum Cyanobacteriota; class Cyanophyceae; order Coleofasciculales; family Coleofasciculaceae; genus Moorena; species Moorena sp. SIO3B2. The sequence continues at coordinate 93,491 of NZ_JAAHHE010000007.1, read as the reverse complement.
CTTAAATTCATCTCTTAGCTGAGTGTTGTAGCGATAGAGCTCTTTTTTCCCTGCCCCGCGATTATCCATCCAGTACCGAAGCACTTTGTTCCGGACAAAGCGAGCTGTTCTAATAGCTTCATTTATTGCTAATTTTTGAGGCTCTTTTAGGACAGCCTTGAACTCCATAACCAACACTCTTTCATCACATCCTTAGTTTGCTATTTTACTTACTCTTATAGTCGGTACTTCGAAAGAAAAGTTCCCGGACAGTTAGGGAATAAATTCCCGTTCGGGCTAACCCCATGAATAGAATTCAGGGGCTTGCGCCCTCAGGGCTTTCGGTCAGTTTGAACCTAAAATCGCTAGCCTAATTTGTAGTAACCTTCTTTAGTTTCCTTATGGCTACCTTGCGCTTACATCTTCTCGGACCCAAACTAAGCAAGTGGATAATCATAGCATTATCCGCTGCTATACTCCCCTTATGTTTTGCTAGTGTGACCTTATCCCAATCCAGTGATAATGATAATCCCAATCCATTGGAACTGACTGCTCCTGATCCCCTCCTGCCTTCATTATCCCCAGACGAACCGCTCAACCCTTCCGAACGTTCTAGACTCAAGCAAGCGTTGGATGAACTGAATGCTGAAGCTGAAGCTGAATTCAAAGCTGGTAATCAATCCAAAGCCTTTGACATCTGGTATCGGGAAATCCGACTGCGGCGAGTGCTTGGGGATCCCGTGGCAGAAGTGCAAACCTTGGGCAGAGTAGGAGGAGTTGCCTGGAATGAAAACAATAAGCAGTCAGTGCAACTAATTACGGCACGGTTAGAAGAGATTCAGCAGGAAAATGAAGCAGAAGACTCGATCAATCTGCCACTGTTAAAAGCTTTGGGTAAGGCTTATGAACAGATTCGAGTGCCAGGACAAGCTTTGACAGTCTATGAGCAAATTCTCGCTGATGCTCGAAACCAGGGCGATATGGCAGCGGTTGAGGCTACCTTGAAGACCATGGGTGAATTGCACATGGCTTGGTTTGATTATCCCAAAGCAGCAGAAACCTATGAGGAATTACTGGCTCAAGTTCAGACCGATGTTCCTTTGGAACCGCTTCGCGAACGCATAAATGAAGAAGTGGCTTATTTACAAGAGCTAGCTTATATCTACGACCAAGACCAACAACCGGACCAGGCATTGCCCAAAAAGCAGCAATTAGTGGACATTTACCTAAATCAAGGTAATGATACCCAGATTCCAGCCCTGAAAATTGCGATCGCATCTGACTACAACAGCCTCAATCAACCAGAAAAAGCTCGTCAAACCTATCAGGAAGCCTATGCCTTAGCCTGGTCTCTACAGCAGTTTGCCCATGCTAGCGAAGCACTACAACCTCTAGCACAACTTTACCTTACCTCTAAGCAGCCAGAGTTTGCCTTGCAAGTTTATGAGGTTTTGCTGCAAGTTGAACAACAGTCCTATAATTACTATGGCTTGATGAATACTTACGACAACATTGGTCAAATTTATCTGGAGATGAACAATTATCCTCAAGCCTTAGCAGCATTTCAAAAGGGGCTAGACTTGGCTGAATCATTGCAGCATCGCGAAGCTTATTTTGTCAATAAAATTCAGTTAGTCAATCGGCAAAATTTGTAGTATAATTTTATTTCGATAGTTTAACAACTAACGACTATAGCCCAGGGAATCGGGAATCGGGAATCGGGAATCGGGAATCGGGAATCGGTACTTGTGTATCAAGTAGTTATCGATGAAGTTGGTATTTTGATACCAATGCTGGAAATTAGGACTAAAGATCAATTTCATATCCCTATCTCCCCATTTCCCTATCTTCCCATTTCCCTATCTTCCCATCTCCGGAGCTAGACAACCGCTTCACTCCTCACCGTTATCTGAATCATCAGAGTCGCTCAACAAATACAACAATGCACAAATAGCAGCAACAATACCTAACAATGGAGATTCAGTAGAGAGGGTTAGAACTAGTAACACAATTTCCAGAAGGGTTTGGAAGTTTTCGAGATTGTTCATGAAAATTGTTTCAGGTCAACTACAATTTCATCAAACCCTGGGGCTAAAGCAGTTCAAACCTTGGAAGCTGTTGAGCTGACGTGAGTTATGGCCAACTTATAATTCATTGCCGACTTGTACCTGAGTTGTACCTGAGTTGGGCTGAGTGACTATAAAAGATAGTTATAGTTTGAGTAGTTCATCGAACCGACAACTATGTCTCGCTCACTCAGAGTTCATCCAGAGTATATTGACCAGGTTAAATTAGCCCTTAAGCGCAACGGTTATCCTCGCCAGAAAGACTTAGCTGAGGAATTGGAGATATCTCTATCAACCCTCAATAATTATCTCAATGGCCGACCTGTCGATAACCTGAATTTTCAAGAAATTAGTGAAAAATTGGGACAAGACTGGAAAGCGATCGCTCTTCTAGATCAAGAAAGCACACCAAGCAATAGCAATGTTAATCCAGATCCGTGGAAACCGGATTTAGATCAGGACGAGTCTATCCCTGACGTTGACTATTATGTTGAACGTCCTCCCATTGAAACCACTTGTTATCAAACACTTTTACGTCCCGGTGCCTTGGTGAGAATTAAAGCACCAAGTCTAATGGGGAAGACCTTACTGATAGCTAGAGTGCTGAGAAAGTTGGTTGCCCAGCAGGGCTATCAAACTGTGTATATTAACCTGCACCTGGCTAACCACGCTGACCTTGCCAATCTTAATTCATTACTCAAGTGGTTTAGCTTCTGTGTTAGTGAGAGTTTAGGATTAGCTAATCGATTAGCTGATTACTGGTACGAAGGATTATCGACTAGTAAAATGGCTTGTACCAACTACTTTGAACGGTATTTGCTAAGGCAGGTTAACAGGCCAGTAGTCCTATGTTTGGATGAAGTTGACCGAGTTTTTCCTCACCGTGATGTGGCATCGGACTTTTTAGGAATGCTAAGGGCTTGGCATGAGAAAGCCAAGATGGGTAAACGTTTAGAACGCCTCCGATTAGTGGTAGTTCATTCCACAGAAGTTTATATTCCCCTGAACCTTAACGAATCCCCGTTTAATGTTGGTGTTCCGATTGAGTTACCGGAATTGACCCAAGAGCAAATTATTGAATTAGCCCAACAATACCAACTTGATTGTACAGCATCTGAGGTTGAGCAATTGCAGGGGTTAGTAGGGGGACATCCCTATTTAATTGGCGAATGCTTTAACCATCTCAAATTTAATGGTACTGGTTACCTTGAGCAAGTATTAAACAATGCTGCCACCGAAGCTGGGATTTATCGCAATCATCTACGACACCTCTGGCAGATGCTACAGCAACATCAAGCTTTGGCTGATGCCTTTAAAGATGTGATTGAAGCCAGTTGTCCGATTCCCTTAGAATCCCGATCAGCTTACAAACTACACAGTATGGGATTAGTGAATTTACAAGGACATCAAGTCACTCTCCGTTGTCAGTTGTATCGGGAGTATTTTCAAGCGCGATTCCAGGAGACCCAATGATGGAAACCCAGACTATGCAAATCTATCAAGTAGGCGGCGCATTACCCCTTAATGCTAGCAGTTATGTCAAACGTCAGGCCGATGAGGAGTTGTATCAATACCTAAAAGCAGGGGAATTTTGTTATGTCTTAAATTCCCGTCAGATGGGCAAATCTTCCTTGAAAGTTCAAACCATAAAACGGTTGCAACAAGAAGACATTGTTTGTGCTTCTATTGATATTACCATGCTGGGATCGCAACAGATTCCTCCACGGGAATGGTATGGCGGTTTGATTAGTGGGTTGGTGTCTGAGTTAGAACTCTACGACAGGTTTGATGAATACCATTGGCTTCAACAACACCAAAAGATTTCTCCGGTGCAGTGCTTTGGTAAGTTTCTCAAAGAGGTATTGTTTGAATATATTGCTCAACCAATTGTTATTTTTATTGATGAAATCGATAGCGTTCTGCAATTAAGCTTCAAAGATGACTTCTTTGCCCTAATTCGAGCTTGTTACAACAAACGGGCGGAAAATTCTGCTTATAATCGCCTTAGTTTTGTGCTGTTGGGGGTGGCTACACCGGGGGATTTGATTGGATATAAAGACCGAACCCCTTTTAATATTGGACGGGCGGTGGAGTTACATGGCTTTCAAAGAGATGAAGTTGAGCCGTTAGTCAGGGGATTGGAGGGAAAGGTCAGCAACCCCCAGGCTGTTATAGAGGAGATATTAGACTGGACAGGAGGACAGCCCTTTCTTACCCAAAAGCTCTGTAAATTGGTTTGTGATGATGGCAGTGCCATACCCACTGGTGCTGAAGGTGAGTGGATTGAGAAATTGGTGCGATCGCATGTGATCTCCAACTGGGAAGCTACCGATGAGCCAGAACATTTGAAGACCATACGCGACCGCATCTTGAGTAATGAGCAACGCTCTGCCTACTTGTTGGAATTGTATCAGCAGGTGTGGCAACAGGGGGAAGTTGTTGCTAATAACAGTTTAGAGGAAGGCAAGTTACAGTTATCTGGATTAGTGGTAAAGCAGAGAGTTGGAGCTTTTCCAGTTCTTAAAGTATATAACCGTATTTACCATCAAGTCTTTAATCAAGACTGGATTGAGCAAGAATTAGCTGCATTACGTCCCTATTCGGAAGGGTTTAGGGCTTGGGTGGCGTCGGGATTTCAGGATGAATCGCTGTTGTTGCGGGGGAAGGCTCTCAAGGATGCTCAGGCTTGGGCGAAAAGAAAGAATTTAAGTTATTTGGATCAGCAGTTTTTGGCGGCCAGTGAAAAGAAGGGGATTGAGGAGCAAATTGCTCAAGAGAAGCTGGAAGCGGAATTAGACAGAGAGAGGAAGGATCGGGCAGCGACCCAGAAGAGAAATCAGGTACTAACTGAGGCGAATCGGAAGGCTCAACGGCGGATTCAGATTGGCGCTGTGGTGCTAAGTATAGCTGTGTTGGGAGCAATTGTTTCAGGATTAGTGGCAAGAAAGGAAATGATCAAATTACAAAAAACTAAAGCTGATTATGAAATACTCAAAGAAGATATCGAACCCCTTAATCGCCTTTCTGAACTTGCCGAAGAACTCCAAAACAACGGGCTGTCTTCTGAAGCACAAGAGGCATGGCGTCAAGCCAGTCAGTCTACTAAAATCCTAGAAAACAAACGCCATCTCAAGCAAGCCATGCTCCTAGCTTCGATTTCTTTAGCAAATCAGCAACTTAGCCAGAAGTACCAAGAATTTGAACAGGATAGTAAAGCAACCGAACGGTGGAATGAGGCTAGGCAAAGGATTAAACAGATAAAGGAAAAAAATCTCTTACCCTCACAACCAAATCTAGATGTCCCCGAAGAATGGGCAATTTATGTTCATGTCAAAAGAGTCCAGGGGAGTAGGCTGAGGAAAGAAGGGAAGATAGAGGAAGCATTAAAAGTTTACAAGGAAGCCTTTGATAGACTTGATACTGCTTGGAAAAAGTTTCCAAACGTTGATCTCGATACAGAAATTCCTATACCTAGCTTTCTTCCTCAACAACAGTCAATACTTTCAACGAATGCCGTAGAAAATTTTCATCGAGAATACATTTATTTACTATCTGAAAACGGTCAAGACTATCAAATGGTCAAAAACTCTCTTTTCAATCACTTCCTAGCTGAAATTCACTTCTTTATGAAGTCTGCAAACTGGAAAGATGCTGACCTAAAAAATGTTCGTATCATGCTTTACATCGCTGATCGAGAAAAAGAAGGTTGGCTCGATCGCCCAGATATCAAAAACTTCTCCTGCCAAAAGCTACGTACTCTTAACACGCTTTGGGTCAAACACTCAGATGGCAAGTTTGGCTTCAGTGTACAAAAGCAGATCTTGGACAAAATTATTGCTGAGCGTGGCTTACCCAAGGGAGAGTATGATAAATTATTAGATGAAACATGGTACGAGTGGTGGGAAAAAGTCAACTGGTTTGCAGAAATTTTCAACAAAAACAAAGCCGAGGAAGGTCACTTACCCTTGGCACCGTGGAACACCAAGGATAATCGTACTGCGACTTTCCGGGGAGGAGACCCCCCAGTGACTCCTTGGCGCAAGTCTTTTCTGAGTGTTCTATTCTCCCGTTGCGACTGGTAGACTTTAACATCCTGTAGCTAACCGCTCAAACTATAACCTTAAAATTATCAATTTTAAGGTTATCTTGGCGGTCATTTACTTACTAATTATCCCATTCTTCCGAATCATCAATCATACCGGGATTAATTAGGGTAATATCATACTCATCCATTTGATCTACTGGATCAGTTGGGGTATTCTCTCGCTTGAGTAGATAATATTTAGCACTGACCTTAGGCGCAAAAATTACCTCATCTTCATCTTCGAGATCATGGGCTTGAAGCTTACGACCATTGATTAAAATGCCATTGGAACTAGCCTTACCTTTGAGGTTACCATCAAAAATTCGGTAGTAGGGACTACCATCAGAACGTCTACGCCTTACTAAGGTGGCATGTCGGCGAGACACAAACTTTGAAAACAGGCGGATATCAGACTCTGGATCTCTACCGATAGAATATACCTCCTCTTCCAAAGGAATCTGCTTGCTTCCCTTGTCATCCTCAATAATCAATAAATGGTTGTGGTCAGATTGTGTAGCCATGAATCGCTCGTGATCAAAAGGGTAATTGGTTGAGAACAATGCTCTTATTTACTTACATTGACACAGCTCTCAACCAGCTTGCGACTGACTTAGGAATTGCACAGTAATAAGTTTACCATTTGTGCATACTAATTCAGAGGTGTAACTCTTGCTGCTCAAGGAATGGCGTTATTAAATCCTTGTTTCAACTAACCTGTAATAGGTAAGTTATTTTTGCGCGATTCCTTAGGTACTGATTTACCTAGAAAACTCTCCTGATTGCTGAGCATTATCTGATTATCCCTTGAATCAATAAAAGTAAACTACCAGACGCGAAGCTTACCCTATGGCGGTGGCTTCCGACGACCCAGGATACTGTAGCCTTCTGAAACCTTGCTGCTCTGATGGTCTATTATAGGTATTCAACTGGACTTGATCTAATTCCGTAAACGGGTTAGCAGCAGTGAATTTGTGACAACACTGATTGAGCTGAAAGCCATGAAGGCACCAGCAGCAGCAGGAGAAAGTACCATGCCAAATCCTGGTAGTAGCCCACCAGCGGCAATGGGAATACCCAATATATTGTAACCGAATGCCCAAAACAGATTCTGGCGGATTTTGTTGAAGGTGGCTCGTGATAGATCTATGGACTTGACCACATCGAGCAAGTTATTTGTGATCAGAATAATTCCTGCTGTTTCCGCTGCCACATCGGTTCCCCCATGCAAGGCAATCCCAACATCAGCTTGTGCTAGAGCTGGACTATCATTGATGCCATCTCCCACCATAGCCACACAGTTTCCCTGGTCTTGAAGGTTTGCGATCGCATTAGCTTTGCCATCGGGAAGCACCCCAGCAATAACATCCTCTGGCTCTATTGACAAAGTTTTGGCCACAGCAGCCGCCACTTCGGGTCTGTCACCAGTTAGCATCATCACCCGCAATCCCTGGTCTTTGAGGTGTTCTACTGTTTGTTTAGCCTCGACTCTCGGAACATCATTCACAGCAATTAACCCAACTAGTAGCCCATCAACGGCTACGTAAACTACTGTTTTCCCCCCATCTGCCAAAGCCTTGACTTCAGCTTGAGCAGTATCACTGATGGTAACACCCTGCTTACTCAACCAGTCTGCACTGCCAAGCACTACCCGTTGGTTTTCTACTAAAGCTGATAGTCCCAATCCTGGTTCTGTGTAAAAATCTTGAGCCCCTAACATCGGTAACTGTTGCTGTTGAGCTTCGGTAAGAATTGCGCTACCTAAGGGATGGGATGTGCCACTTTCTGCTGCTGCTGCCAGTTGCAGCAATTGGCTAGCAGAAGATAGAGCAATGGTTTTCGTACCAATAGCGCTCTGTTGGTCATTCTCTGTCTCAGGTTGAATCAGCAGGCAATCGGTAACCGTAGGTTGACCCTGAGTTAGGGTACCAGTTTTGTCAAAAACCACAGTATCCAGCCGATGCACCTGTTCTAAAATGTCACCACCTTTGATTAATAAACCCCGCTTTGCCCCCAGGCTGGTACCGACTAGAATGGCGGTAGGTGTGGCTAGACCCAAGGCACAGGGACAAGCAATCACTAAAACTGCGATCGCTAATTTCAAACTCAACAGTAATGGAGAAGCCGCCATGGTTGACCAGACCTCTGGCCAGATTTTAGTCCCAGCCACGTACCAAAATAGGAAGGTTAAAAATGCGATCGCCATCACCCCGTAGGTAAAATACCCTGCTACCAAATCCGCTAACTGCTGTACTGGCGCTTTCCGAGTTTGCGCTTCCTCCACTAGTGCTACAATTTGTGCCAGAGTAGTTTCCCTACCAGTACGGATTGCCTTTACCACCAGCACTCCCGATTGATTCAATGTACCACCAGTAACCATGTCCCCTGGTTGCTTCAATACTGGTCGGGATTCCCCCGTCAGCATTGACTCATCAATCGATGACACTCCCGTAATCACTTCCCCATCTACAGGAACTTTTTCCCCAGGTAATATCCTTAAGCATTCTCCCACCCGGACTTGCTCCACAGGAATTTCGATACCCGTTTGATCACCTTCTGTACTGTCTAATGTTCCAATCAAACGGGCGACCTGAGGCTGTAGGGATAGCAAAGACTCAAAATCAGCAGTAGCTTGATATCTTGCTCCTTGCTCTAAGGTCCGACCTAAGAGAATAAAACCCAGCAACATCACTGGCTCATCAAAGAAACATTCCCATCCCAGGTTAGGGAATAGTAATGCCACACAGCTAGTGGTGTAAGCCGTCACTGCCCCCAGTCCGATCAACGTATTCATATTGGGAGCACCGTGCCACAAACCGCGCCCACCCTCCACTATAATAGAGCGTCCAGGTAATAATAGCGCTAGAGTTGCCAGTCCCCAATGGAACCACAAAGTACTCAATACTGGCAGCATTGGTCCATGGAACCAATGACCGATATGTCCGACTGTAGAGAAGACAATCAGGACAGCAGCAATCACTAGTTGCTGGCGGTATGCTCTAGCTTCTTGCTGATGTCTCTGGGCTGGTGTTAACCTATCCTGGCTCTTAGTTCCCTGTTCAGTTTCAGGTAAACGGGGTTGACTAGGAAACCCTTTTGATGTAAGCAGCTCAGCTAAGACAGTTGGTTCCACCTCACCAGCTTGATACTCGACCACAGCTACCCCAGTTACCAGATTGACACAGGCTTTCGATACTCCAGGGTTACTGCTCAGTTGCCGTTCCACCACACCAACACAACCAGCACATTTCATGCCAGTTACATCTAATGTGATCGTTTCTACAGGCAAAGCTGGTTGGGTTAAGGTAGTCTTGGGATAAGTTGGGATAGATTTTGGCATAGATTTAGTGAACAGCTTCAGGAATAGTGGCAAAGCCTAGAGGATTAAGAGCAACATATTCCTCTAATTTCCAGCTTAAGCTAAGAGCTGCTCAACTAGGCTACAGTGGGTATTATTAATGGTTATCATTATTTTATTTTTTATGTTAATCACGACAGCAGAACACTTGGAAAAAAAGCTCCGTCAGCTTAGATAATCGAGATAGCACTAACTTAAGGGTTTCGACAAGTTTTGGAGGTATGAATAGTGTAGAAAAAAAAGCCCCAAATCAATGAGCTTTGCCAGCAGCTTAGTCAATAGAATTGCGATTGCAATTTCCCCATAGGTAAAGTACTCGGCTAAACTATCCCCTAGCTGCTGTAATGGAGCTTTCCAAAATTAATTGATACTCCCAGGTCGCGCTAACATTGGATTTTCAGAGTTGACCCCAGGGCTAACGATACCTTAAAACGCCCGATCCCGATTTTTAAAAAATCTGTTCGCGTAGCGTGGCCGAACGCGCACGCGTGGCCTAAAGGCCAAAAGGCCAGGAAATATGAAGGAAAATATCAAGTAAATATAAAGTAAATATGAAGTATTTCAAGAAGCGAGCAGTTATGATTTTATCCTCATGAAGGGAAATTCCCTGAAAATCTAGTAAGTCTCACTTGTAAGTCTCAACTTAGACGAACAACATGACACAAAAATATACAGAAGCCGACACAGAAGCGTTTTACGACCACGAAGACAGCATGTATCGTAGCTTCTGGGATTCTGAAGGCAGTTTACATTGGGGCTACTTTGAAAACTTAGCTGACGCTCGTGCTCAAGACTTTGTCCCAGCTTGCCACCGTTGGAATGAATATATGCTCGCCTGCAGTGGGCTGACTAGTGAATCTCGGGTACTTGATATCGGTTGCGGCAACGGCAACACCGCTATCTGGCTAGCCCAGCAGACAGGATGTGAAGTTGTGGGCATTGACATCAGTGCAGTCCGGGTTGGCAATGCCAACGCTTTGGCTCAGGAGTATCCCTCCCTACGCCTGTCCTTTCAGAAAGCATCAGTAACTAGCCTACCTTTCTCAGACAATTCCTTTACCCATGTCTGGAGCCAAGCCACCATTTACCATGTCCACCAGCGAGAGCTAGCTCTGAAGGAGATTTACCGTGTTCTTCAGGAACAAGGCATCTTCCTGTTCGATGATCTGATCACTCCAGTGTCCGAGATCAGCCCAGAAGGCCAAAAGCACGTTTATCAACGACTACTGTTTGAACCAACATTTAGCTATGAGTCCTACGCAAAAACACTCAGAGACATTGGCTTGATGGTGTTGGAGGCTAAAGACTTGAGCGAACACCTCAATAAGAGCTACCAACTCTTGTCACAGCTAGCTCTGAGCAAGTATCCGAAACTTAGCGCTTCCTATAATAAGATGTGTGAGGCGATCGCAGCTCGGGAACTCGGATGGAGTTTCTATCGCTCTCAAAAGGTCAGCGATCGCGTGTCGTGGATCTACGGAACTAATGATGAAAAAACGTTACAAGATAAGTACAATGCTTGGGCGACGATTTACGATGCTGACTTAGACGAGACCTATCGCTGCTCTCCCGTTCTATCCGCTAGGGCTCTGGCAAAAGTACTGCCAAATAAAGCAGCAAGCATTCTTGATGTTGGAGCAGGTACAGGAATGGTGGGTGAGGCTCTGGCAGAGCTAGGATACACCAACATTACAGCAGTTGACTTCTCCGAGGAAATGCTGGAGGTAGCTAGGAAGAAGCAAGTTTACACTGCCTTGCACCAAGGGAACGTGGCAGAACCTCTAACCTTCTCTACTCCTGAGGCGTTCGACGGGATTGTGGTGTTGGGGGTATTCACCTTTGGTCACGCCCATCCTAAAGGGTTGCGAAACTTATTCAAACTATTGAAGTCTGGAGGATATTTTGTCCTAACCCTGCGAGTTGACTACTACGAAAGCAACGATTCATTACAAGAGATTCTCGAAGAGCTTTCATGGAGTATACTCGACCGAGTAGAATTTAACATCTTTGAATCAGAACCAATGGTTGCTCTAGTGCTGAAAAAGCACTAATTGCTGATAGTTTAAGGAAAAATCATGGCTACACCATGCAAATACTATGACGTTCCATTAAAAAAGCTGAACTCAAAAAATGCTGAAGGATTAGGAACTGTATTCACGGATTTTGAAGATGTTGAAATAGAGTTGTGTAAATGGCCAAACCCAGGAAAACGACCTCTTATTGCTAGGGGGGGTTATGGTACATTGATTGAAGACGAGTTCAAAGTATATTGGCGTGGTTCTACCGTGCTTTCCGCTGACCATAAAAATGCTCGCGGTGGGGCAGCAGGAAAGGCTGTAGTTGATCCTGAGACTAACTCTAACTATGTGTTAGTTAATTGGCTTAGCGCCCATCTAGATGCAGGAGAAGCTTTTATTCCTAAAAATGGTGAACCTAGCATTTTTTTATTAGCTCCTCCTGGGGACAATGTCAAAGCAGAAGATTTTGTAGCGCTTTACTCCGATGGTAGTTACGGCATATCAATTCATCCTGGAGTATGGCACACAGCTCCCTTACCGCTTTCTGGAGAAGTAGTCTATAAAAATAAACAAGGCAGTATCTATGCTACAGTAGATTGTCTATTGTTGAAGGAGCAAGATACTTGTCTAAAGATTCCCCTTCGTAAACCTCAAGAAGACTGACAATATAGATAGCCAACACAGCACGGAATGGATAGAAACAGATGATTTTATATAATTTGAAGTGCAAGGATTTTCCCTAGCCGCTTTTAAAGGATCTAGAGCGCCAGTTAAATAACTTTGAAAGTGGCTATTTTAGCAATGGATAGAAATGGATAGGGCGGGAGGGAAAAAGGTAAATCGATGTATTTTCCGGAAAATAGTGATGTATCAAAAAGCGATGCAGAGGTGCGACCCGTGGCGAATTAAATTCGCCTACGGAAAACGCACCATTACGGTCTTGGGGAGGCAGCGCGGTCTTGGGGGTCCCCACGGGGCTTACAAGGTGCGGACGCAGGTTCCGCACACAGCCCCTCCCCATGAGCGACTGCCGTGGTTTCCCCCATGAGCGACTGGATCAAGACAAATGTGTGAACTTCGATTCGATGACTAGATAGCTGCTAAAAAGCGCCTATTTAGTCATAATTGTGAACGAAAAAAGAATCCTATTTCGAGACTCATAAATCACTGATTAACCGAAATTAGTTAGGTTTTTGGTGATTGTTGGAGCGATGGTATAGCAATCTCAAACAGAGATTGTAAAATGCCAATCGCTAAGTCGAGAAATAGGCTCGTTCAAGTCAATTGAATTTAAATTCATTCAACTCAACGGAGAATAAATCATGGCGACCATCAAACTAATGCACGCCAAGCTACATCGAGTGCGTGTGACTGAGGCAAACCGCCACTATGTGGGCAGTGTCACGATTGACTCCGACTTGCTGGCACAGGTAGGGATCCTAGCCCTCGAAGAAGTAGAAATTGTCAACATTGACAATGGCAATCGCTGGTCAACCTATGTTTTGCCAGGAGAAGCAGGTTCAGGAAAAATTTGTCCCAATGGAGGGGGAGCGCTACTGTGCAAAGAGGGAGATACCTTGATTATCTGGGCAAACGAGCAATGCGATCGCGCTGAAATTTTGAGTAGCGGACACCAAGCGCGGGTACTGATTGCTGATGAAAACAACTGCTGTCAAGAAGTTTTTTACCAGACTCTCACCCCTACTCTCACCCCTAATGGAGAGAAACTGGAATACAACGGCTATCAAACCAGTAACGGCAAACAATTGACCTCTAAGTCAGAGGTAATGGTGGGGGCTGAAGCCTAGTTTTCCAGGACTTACGCATTTGCCTCCTAAATTACCCAATTTTGGGGTATTTTGACATCATTACTTTCCATAAATATCCATAATTTGGTAGATAGGGGTGCTAAATACACTTAAGCGCGTAAGTCCTGTTTTCAAATAAATCGGAAGCAAGTAATACAAAGCATAAAGGTGAAAGATGACAACCCTACTTCGGCAACTCAAAGCCGCTTTTCGGATTGAATCAGTTGCAGTGAACAACAACGGTGTACAAGTCACTTGGAAAGATGGTCATCATAGCTTTTACCATAACCTCTGGCTGCGGGATGCTTGCCACTGTCCCGAATGCTTCCAGCAGGATACATTGAGCCTTAACAGCTCAGAAGGGGAAGGACATGACCCCCTGAAAATGCCACTCAATCCCATCACTGAAGCGGTCAAGATTGATCGTGAAGGCAATTTGGATATAGTCTGGGGCGGTCAAGAACCTGGACATCACAGTGTATTCGATCCATCTTGGCTGCGAGTTCACTGTCAAACAGACCCCGCTCTCAAACAGCGACGAAAACCCCAACTGTGGGATTCATCAGTGTCCATCCCTCATTTCGATTACCACGAAGTGATGAAAGACGATTGGGCACTGTTGCTGTGGTTGGACAAGATGCTGGAATTGGGAGTAGTCATCATTGACAACGTGCCCAAGAATCGAGAAAGTTTTCAGGCACTGATAGAGCGGATTGGACCGATCCAAGAACGATATCATCCCACCCATATCTTTACGTTGGATACAGCAAACAAACTGGCAGGGAATATTCACCACGCCTATCAGTATATGCAACGTTTACATAATCACACAGACCATGTGTCTTACAACGTTCCTCCCAGACTGCAATTTCTCGGATGTATCCAATACGACAACCCAGACTATGACAAACAGGCATATTCCACGTTAGTGGATGGATTTAAAATTGCCCAAGTTCTCAGAACCCAACAGCCAAAATTCTTCGAGTTGCTGACCACAGAGTATGTGCCAACAGGTCGCCGTCGCCTGGGTGTGGAAGAAAAAGTATCTAAGCATGAAATTGGCACCAAGAAGTACCAATGGGAAACTTATCATCGTCAGCATGTAATTAATTTGGATGAAACGGGTGAAGTCTACCAGATTCGTCACCATGAAACAGACCGAGTGCCACTAGAGGTTTCTCCTGATAAGATTCAAGACTTATATGCAGCCTACCAAGCATTTACAGCGCTAGCTGAAGCTCCTGAATATAACGCCGAATTTCTGATCGCTCCGGGACAAGTATTAGTTAACGACAACTGGCGATTACTCCACGGGCGTACCGCCATTCATAATCCTCAGCTGCGACGAGTTTTACTGGGAGCCTACATGAAGCCAGAAACATTCCGTAGCAGGCGGCGACTGTTACTAGGTAAGAAAAGCGGTATGTCAGATATCTGGTTAATGGGATGCTCAGACCGTGCTTTAGAAATTCTGGCAGACCGCACCACAATCTAAAGAAACGACATACATAGCAGCTTGATACATAGGAGCTTGAAATTAACATGACCACGCTACTTCGACAACTCAAACCTGCTTTTTGTATCAAATCCATGGCAACCAGTGACAATGGCGTAGAGATCACTTGGAAAGATGGCCATCAAAGCTTTTACCATAATCTCTGGCTCCTAGATAGCTGTCGCTGTCCTAAATGCTTTCAGCGAGATACCTTAAGCCTCAATAGCGGACATGACCTCCTCAAAATTCCTTTAAACCCAACTACTGAAAAGGTGACAATTGATCCTGAAGGGAATTTGGATATTGTCTGGGGTGGTCAGGAAACAGGGCATCACAGTGTATTCGATCCTTCCTGGCTACGAGTTCATTGTTACAATGACCCAGCCCTTAAACAAAAATCAAAACCTCAACTTTGGGATGCATCAGTATCTATCTCTTATTTTGATTATCATGAGGTGATGAATGATGACGACGTTTTATTGTCTTACTTAAATCAGCTCGTCGAACTAGGGGTAGCAATAATTGAGAATGCTCCAAATGACGAACAAAGCTTTCGGGCATTGGTGGAACGGGTGGGGCCTTTACGGCAACGTTATCATCCCACCAATGTATTTACTATGGATAGACAAAACACAGTTGCTCAAGCTATCCAACACTCTTATCAATTGGGGCGTTTAAGAAATCATACAGACGTTACTGCCTTCGATATTCCCACTGGAATCCAATATCTGCAATGTACCCTCTACGACAACCCGGATAACGACAGACAAGCCTATTCTACCGTCGTTGATGGTTTCAAATTAGCAGAGGTAATCAAAACAGAAAACCCCTACTTCTTTGAGCTACTTACCACAGAATATATACCAGCAGGTCGTCGGCGACTCTCTGTAGAAGAGAAACTATCGGAAAATGATTTCAGCCCCCGAAAATACGAATGGGAAGCTTATCGACGTAATCATCTAATTAACTTAGATGAAAATGGAGAAGTTTATCAGATTCGGTATAACCACAACACCAGGATACCTCTAGAAGTTTCCTACGATAAGATTCAAGACCTATTGACAGCCTACCGAAGATTTTCCCAACTGTTACAAGATCCTGACTATAATGCCGAATTTCTACTGACTTCCGGACAGGTGTTAGTAGTTGACAACTGGCGAGTGCTCCATGGACGTACTGGTATCTGGAGTCCTTTCCTGAAACGAACGTTGCTAGGAGCCTACTTGGAGGAAGAAACCTTCCGCTGTAGACGGCGAATTTTGCTAGGGGAGAAAACTGGGATGTCAAACCTGTGGTTAATGGGATGCTCAGACCGTGCTTTGGAAATTCTCGCAGATCGCTATGTTTGAGATAATGGAACAATCTTAATCGATGGGAAGTGAAGCGCTGTCAACAACAAACAGCGCTTGCATCAGAAGATTAAAGCTATTTTTAGGGCGCACCGAGGTGCGCCCTAACTATTATAATAGTTGCTCATTATCACAAATCGGTAATTTATTCCTAAATAATATGCTAGTTATTAAACTGGCACAAGCAAAAAAAATTTTTGTCCTCCCATTTTAATAGAGGTTCCCGAGGGATTGTTAAAGCAGACATAATAGGACTTAAGGCTCGAATGCTGATTACAGTAACAGGGATTGGGCTTAGGAATCGAGTCAGTAGCTGCTCACTGTCTAACCAAGCACCAACATTGATATCCTCTTGACTCTAACCGTTACCAGAGGAGGATTATGGCTAATTTTTCAAGGATTTGCCCATAATCCCAGGCTCTAGTATTGAATATAAATATATAGTGTAAGAGTCTTGAGTTAGGTACCGCTAACAACAGCTAGCTTGAAACGTCCTAATAACTCCTCCTAGGCAGGAGTGTACTTGAACTAACAAACACCAATTACCACTCACCAATCACGACTCACCAATCACGACTACTGCCACCATTTCATCTATGAGGGAAACTGATGGTCTTATCTTTGAAAATCGTACATGATACCTTCCTAAAACAGCAACCTGTACCCAGCCAGAAGATCGAAAATGAAGAGGATAAAGTTTGGGTCAAAAAAGGCAGGGAACTAGAGCTGCACAGCTGGGTAGACCTCAAAGAAGAGAAGTCTTACCTGCGGGTTGCTTTGACCAAAGATGAATTTAATGGCAAGAATACCTGGTACGTCTACGAACCCCATGTGGAAGTTTGGGATGACGACAAGCAGTTGTTCCCTAAGAAAATATCCATCAAGGTCAGGAATGTTACCTCCTGCTCCACAGAAGTGGTTCGGGGGCTAGACAAACAGATTATTGATGAAATGAACCGACTCATCCCGAATGTACTAATCAGTTTTGATGATTTAGATGTGGAACTAGGTCCTGCTGTCTGGGCTATGCTGCAACCCGCTGCCAAAAGAGCCCTCGAACGTGCTATTCAAGACCGGGGCGTTCCCATGGTAATCAATTCAGCCTATCGCACCATTGCCCAGCAATTAGTGTTATATAACCACTACAGAAATCGCCGTTGCGGTATTCCCATTGCTGCCCGTCCGTCTCGAAGTAATCACCAAAGTGGTCTAGCCATTGATATTTCAGATTACCTGAGCTGGCGACCTTACCTCCAGAAGTACGGCTGGCGATGGCTCGGTTGGGGGGACCCAGTTCATTTCGACTACGTAGGCGGACGTACCCGAGACATTCGCTCCCTAGCAGTGCGGGCATTCCAGCGAGTTTGGAACCGCTATAATATCAATGACCGGATTGCCGAAGATGGTTCCTACGGACCATCAACCGAGAGACGACTAAACAATAGTTTTTCAGAAGGGTTTTCGATCTCGGTACCCCCCAAGACCGAATCTGACAAGTCAATACAATTTCGGGTACTGCGCCTAAGCCAACCTTACATGAAGGGAGAAGACGTACGTGCTATTCAACAAGCCTTGGCCAAAGCAGGCTATAGTCTGGAGCCGGATGGTGTCTATGGACCAGGTAGTGAGGGAGTTGTAAAGCAGTTCCAAGAACAAAACGGCTTAGATGTAGATGGAGTTGTCGGCCCAGCAACCCGTGCCAAGATGGGACTTTAATCGAGAACCATTGACCCTAACCCAATGGTCAATGGCAAAACAATGTATCATTCATTCACAAGTTCCAGAGGTATTCATCATTCCTAAGTCATCATTGATTGTTTCATTGATTGTTTCTCCGTAACTGACAATTTAAATGCGTAAGCTATTAGCACGACTTTTTAAAGCTATCTACCGAATTATTTTCCGACCAAAAAACGGTAAACTAAGGAGAAGAGACCAACCCATGGCACGTATTCTAATTTCCGCTGGTCATGACCTCAAAGACCCGGGAGTAGTGGCTTTAGGCACAACAGAATCTCGGGAAATGATACTTACCCGTAACGAAATTGTTAAAGAGCTGGAATTACGGGGAGTAGATTGTATTGTTGTTCCTGACTCTCTCAGCCGTCGAGACACGATTCGATGGATCAATGCCAATGCTGTGCCTGGTGACGTAGCCTTGGAAATTGATGGCAATGCCTTTAACGGTTCCCTGGGAGGGGCTCAAGCCTTTTACATCTATGGTAACGATGAAAGGCAGCTGGATGCTCAGCTCTTACTTAATGCATTACTCCAAGAAATTCCTGAACTTCCCAGTCGTGGCGTTAAACCGGATATCCACTCTCCAAATCGGCGTGGCTTATCCTTTTGTCGTCAGGTAGCAGTCTCTTCGGTACTCATGCAGTTGTGTTTTATCGACAATCCTCAAGACCTAGAGTTACTGCAAAATCAGCGGGAAAAATTTGCAAAAGGGATTGCTCAAGGGTTAATTCAATGGAGCGGTCAGACTCCAAAAACTCCTGAATTTCCTACTATCAATATCTTTATTAAACAACAGAAGTATGACGAAAAAGGTATTTTAATTAATAGCAATGCCTTTATTCCCGTTGATTTAGTGGAAATGCTCGGGATTAGCCTAACTGATCGGGAAGATATTCGGCAAATCAGTTACGGAAATGTGGTATATGTCAAAGCGGTAGACTTACAAGAGTTTAATATAGCTGCATCCTGGGAAAATCAGACAAAAACTGTAATTTTAAATTCACTTCCCCGCACCTTACTGGAAGATGGTGACCAAATTATGGGGATGGGAAATGCCACGGAAAGCCAATTGAAAAGCTTTCTTGAGAAAAACAATGAAGACGGTTTAAAACAATTTCCTGACTTACCCAGACTTTACATAGAAGAAGCGGAAAATGAGTTAGTTAACCACGATGTTGCCTTCTGTCAGATGTGTTTGGAAACCGATTATTTACGCTTTGGAGGGAAGGTCAAACCTGAGCAGAATAACTTCTGTGGATTGGGTACTGTTGAGGCTAGTGCTGCTGGTGCTACATTTCCTGACCCGAAAACAGGAGTTAAAGCTCACATTGAGCACCTGAAGGCATATGCCAGTACTGATATGATTAACGAGCCCCCGATAGTAGACCCTCGTTTTGACTATGTGCCCAGAGGTGTTGCTCCTTCAGTTTATGACTTAGGCAGACGTTGGAATCCAGATTTGGAGTACGGGAATCAGATTATGGTACTTATTAAACAGCTTTATGGTGTTTTTTGAAGGATGAAGAATGTAATACGTCATACTTCACACTTAATACTTAACACTTGATACTTCACACGTCATACTCAATTGTTAACTACTGCCTAAAACAAACAAACTCAGAAGCGTACCACTATTCCAGAGACTATGGAGCAGCATGGGAGCTAGGAGATTACGCGATCGCGTGTAAACGAATCCCAAGACAATTCCCAATGTGGCTAGGGGTAGGACTTCTGAGAGACTCAAATGAGCGATCGCAAAAATCAGACTACTTAATGCGATCGCTCCCCAAACTGGTAGATAACGAGTCAAAGAGGGCAACAAGAACCCTCGAAAGATTATCTCCTCAAACACTGGTGCTGCCACAGCTGCTGTCAGAAAAAATATGATTAAAGCTATGGTGTCCTGTCCCTCCAAAGCTAGGGGCAACAGTGGGTTACTACCGCCATTTCCTTGCCATAACTGTTGGTTAATCAGAGATACCACAATCACCAAGGGGAGTGCTATCAAATAGCCACCGACTCCCCAGACAATCCAGTTGCTGCGCCACTTGAACCGAAACCAATCCTGTGGCAGGGGCAAAAAGGGCTTAATGGAAAGGTACATCACTAACAAGCCACCAAATGCCATGATTAGGTAAGTTAGCAACACATAGAAAGCACTCATCTGTACCGTAAAATTGGCTGGGTTAATCCCAACAATCCCCAGTGAGAGCCCAATTAAAAGCGGTAACAGGAGTTGACCGATGGCGAAAAAGCCAAAAATCAGCACTTGCCAAATAATTTCCCCATCCCAAGCTGTTTTCCATGGGACATTATGATTGGTTGCTATCAGGGATTGCTTACCTTGAAACAACAACTGACCAACCAAGCACACTAAGATTACCAAACCCAATAGGGTGTTAAATCCTGGCATGACAGCAATAACGAATAATTTGACAATTGCTTGTTCAGCCGTTTCTTGTTCTTGGGTTTGGAGTGATAATAGGTTACTTTGGCGCTGCTGCACTTGATACAGCTGACTCAACGCGCGATACCGGAACCAATTATCTAAGTTTTGTTCAATTTTTTGCTCAGCATCTGGTAGTACCAGAGGTGGCTCACTCCATAGACCCATTAATACCCCAGCAGTTTCCACTAAGCCCTTAGGGTATGTCTGTGCATCCCAGGTTTCAATAGCAGCATCGGTTTTTCCTTGTTGAGCTTGGAGAATTCCAATACGCAAATCCAGCTTAGCAATCAGCTGTTCGATGTCAGACAATGACTCTTGCAATTGCTGTTGCTGGGAGGGATAGGAGTTTTCGGTCAGGGGAGTGGCTGGTGATTGTGATGGCGCTCCATCATTTGGTGTGGTTACCTTCCCTATGGAAAATTTTTGGAGTTTGGTCAGGACCTTTGACTGATTGGTCTGAGCCAATTGACGGGCTGTTTCATACTGTTTTTGAGCAGATTGAAACGGCTCAGCACCAATCAAAGCATTACGAGCCACAGTCCAATCTACCTTAGACTCCTGATTAGACTGCTCAGATGTAGCAGAATCAGGGTTTGTGTTCTGCCACTCCCAGCCATGGAGTACTAGATTGGTTTGGCGAAGTTCCAGACTAGTTTGAATCTGGGGCTGACCCCAGCTTTCTACCAGAGAAAGGCCAATTCTAGCGATCGCAAAAATCGTCAGTACAATTAAAACCAACCGTTTTATAGTCATCCAACCCCCCAACACACAAGCATTTTGCTCATTAGTTACATAGTTTTTTGCTGCTCAATGGACTACTAACCAAGTAACTAGTCACCAACTTTACACTGCCAGTTTAGGGATGATCTAGCTAGGTTACAATTACCTTGATGATTCGGAATCATCTCAGTAGACCCAGTATACATTTGTCACCCTAGCTGACCCAGCTGAACCACATACCTGCTCATGGAGGAATAAGAGATTGGCTACCCGCGTCGTTATTGTCCGTCACGGTCAAAGTACTTACAACACTCAGCAGATCATTCAAGGACGCAGTGATCAGTCAGTCTTGACAGACATTGGTCGTGCTGATGCCCAAAAAGTTGGTACTGCCCTGAGTAGCCTCAGCTTTGATGCCATCTACTGCTCCCCTTTACAACGGGCAAAGCAAACCGCAGAGGTTATCCTATCCTATTTGCCAGACGCTCCCCAGTTACAGCCATCAGATCAGCTGATGGAAATCGATTTACCCCTTTGGCAAAATCTGAAAAAGAACGAAGTTAAGGAAAAATTCCCAGAAGAGTACCACCGTTGGAAAGAACGTCCCCATGAATTTTCCATGGTCATTCCCACAGCGGTCGGGTCTAAAGAACATTTCCCTGTGCTTGAACTATACAAACAAGCACAGCAGTTTTGGCAAGAGGTTATCCCCCTCTATCAAGGAGGTACGATTTTAATCGTAGCCCATAATGGTATCAATCGCTGCTTAATTAGCAGTGCGATTGGGGTTTCTCCAGATCGTTACCATAGTATCAGGCAATCCAATTGTGGTATCAATGTACTCAATTTCACTGGTGGTTGGGGAGAAACCGTACAATTGGAATCCCTCAATCAAACCTCCCACTTGGGAGAAACCTTGCCAAGAAGGGGAGATATTGACCAAGGGTTGCGTCTGTTGTTGGTGCGCCACGGTGAAACCGATTGGAATCGTGAGTCTCGCTTTCAAGGACAGATTGATGTGCCTTTAAATGACAATGGTCGTAAACAAGGACATCAGGCGGCTGAGTTTCTCAAAGATATACCCATTGATTTTGCAGTAAGTAGCCCCATGCTGCGTCCTAAGGAAACTGCTGAAATTATTCTCCAGTCTCACCCCAATGTCAATTTACAAGTTGATGATGGACTCCGGGAAATCAGTCATGGCTTATGGGAGGGTAAATTAGAATCAGAGATTTCCCAAGAGTATGGTGAATTGCTCAATCAGTGGAAAGTTGCCCCAGAAACGGTACAAATGCCAGAAGGAGAGAACTTACAGGATGTTTTGGAAAGGGCAGTAGCATCCTGGAATGGGATGGTTCAATCGGCTACGGCATCTGGTTCAGGATTTCAGACTGGCTTAGTGGTGGCTCATGATGCTATCAATAAAGTAGTACTTTGTGACATTCTTGGCTTGAGTCCAGCATTAATTTGGAATATCAAGCAGGGAAATGGGGCTGTCAGCGTAATTGATTATCCCCAAGGCTTAGACAAAGCCCCAGTATTGCAAGCGATGAATATCACCACACACCTATCTGGAGGTGTATTGGATAAAACAGCCGCTGGTGCGCTGTAGCTAAACAATACGATCAACTTCCATGCTTTGGGGTAACTATGTTGAAGGTTGGTTGAAGGTTGACCGTAATCCCTAGTGTTACAGTCAACTTACCCTACTTCGGACGCTTACGGCGAACAACCTTCAACATTAATTGGTGTAGTCAACAGCAAACTGCTAAATGCAAAACTCATCAACACCACACAAGCAAATTCGCGCCCATGTTTTCATTTCCGGAAGAGTTCAAGGAGTTGGTTATCGTTACTCCACAATGCTTCAAGCTAAGCATCTAGGGGTGAATGGCTGGGTGAGAAATCTTCTTGATAAGCGTGTGGAAGCGGTGTTTGAAGGGAATACCGCAGCAGTAGAAGCTATGGTGCGTTGGTGTCATACCGGACCGTTAAATGCTGTGGTTGACAATGTGGTGGTTAAGAATGAGACACCGGAAGGTTTGCAGGGATTTGAAATTACCCACTAATCGGTATAGTTGAGCTTAGTTGTCAATGGGTTCGCTTAGCGTGACCATAGGTTAATCTCGTAGCCTGATCTACCGGCAACCCCGTTGACAACTAACCATTGACAACTATAAAAGTCTATACTAGATGCTTATAGACTAATAGATATCAGGAATTAAGGAATTTCCTATGTCTACAGAAGATGCTCCCATCAATAGTGCTGTCTTAGTCACCATCATTGGTGAATCAGTAATTCGAGAAAGCCTTGTGAAGCTCATCAAAAGCCACGGGGCTACTGGTTATACTGTTAGTGATGTACGGGGAGAAGGTGGTCACGGCAGACGCCTAGGAGATATTGCGGGCTACAACACCAATGTTGAAATTAAGACGATCGTATCCCGGGAAGTGTCTGATGCAATTCTGCGTGCTATAGCCGAATACCGGAAGCGTCACGCCTTAATTGCCTACCGACAAGATGTAGAAACGTTAAGCAATTAAAGCACCAATCAAGTAATCACAAGTAATCACCAGTCAGTTAATCTAACCAATCATCAATTTTCTGGCTAGTATAGACACGCCTAGACTTTGGACTTCCCTGATTCTGACTCCCAGTTTTACTTTCACTAGCTTCGGTGGTCACAGGATTAACTTCCCGTTTATATAAACCTGACTGACGATATTGGTTCTTTAATGGTGATTGCTTCTGGGGTTTAGGCTTGGGGTGTCTATTTTTCCAACCGAGAGTTCTTTGTAAAGAGCGCAATTGGGCATGAGCTTCATTGATTTGTTGCAGCTTGCAGTGAGCTTTCTGTTGTAGCCGGGGATTACCAGAAAAACGGTCAGGATGCCATACCCAGGTCAAATCGAGGTAGCCCTGGTGAATCTCCTCCTGTGAAGCTCCAGGCTCCAGCTCCAGGATTCTGTAGTATTTCTCTACCTCTAACATTTACAATATCCTCTTCCGACAGTGACAGGAAAATCAATTAGTAGACACAAAGAAGCCCAAACAAACTTGTCGGGGCAAATTTCGCGCTGTGATGAAAGTCCTTGAGTCAGTTCCTAACTAAAAAACTCAGGACTTTGACACTTAGAACTAACAAACTTTTTCTTTTATAGCTACCTACTTAGTGCAGGGTAAACACATCTTGTTTTGAAATGCTTACTCGATATAAGAGTGATTTGATAAGTAATTTTGCTTATTAATTTGACAATCTTTTCTGAGTAAGGCTTCTAGAATTTAGATGCGTTTGCCCTGCTAGTTAGTCAAGTAAACAATAAATTTAAGTCTGAATTAATTGCCAGTCAATTGCAGCAAAAAAACACATCAATTTAAGAAATATATAGTTTCTAGTCTTTAGTTAACGTAAGTTCATGGTTTGACAGCAAACCTCTACAGCCTTGATTAGCCCTGATTAGCCCTGATTAGGTAACAAAGGGACAAGGCTGAAAAATAAAATAAATATTAAAATAAATCTAAAATAAATCTAAAATTAGTCCAAAATGGCTATGCATTATGGGATAATTATAAGATTGTCAAGGCAATCGCATTAACAATTCCTCAGTTATTATTTGTGAGAATGAAGCTGGCATCAAGAGTTGGTCAAGTTACCCCTTCCTTAACTTTAGCCATTGCTGCTAAAGCCAAAGCCATGAAGGCAGATGGGATTGATGTTTGTAGTTTTAGCGCTGGAGAACCGGATTTTGACACTCCCGCTCATATTAAAGCAGCCAGTAAGCAAGCCCTGGATGAAGGAAAGACTAAGTATGGTCCAGCCGCTGGGGAACCGAAGCTAAGAGCTGCGATCGCAAATAAACTGCGCCATCAGAATAACCTCAATTACGATACACAGAACGTTATTGTCACCAATGGCGGTAAGCAATCCCTATTCAACTTGATGCTGGCTCTGATTGAAGTGGGAGATGAGGTGATTATTCCTGCTCCCTACTGGCTTTCCTATCCAGAAATGGTGAAGCTGGCTGGTGGTAAACCTGTGATTGTTCCTACAGATGCCACTCAAGGGTACAAAATTACACCGGCTCAGCTCCGTTCATCCATTACACCCCAAACTAAATTATTTATTCTCAACTCTCCGTCTAATCCCACCGGTATGGTTTATACTCCCGCAGAACTAAAAGCCTTGGCGGAAGTAGTGGTAGAGCAAGATATTCTGGTGGTTTCTGACGAAATTTACGAGAAAATTCGGTACGATGGGGCTCAACACCTTAGTATTGGGGAAGTAAGCTCAGAAATATTCAAGCGCACTATCATTAGTAATGGGTTTGCTAAAGCTTTTGCTATGACTGGCTGGCGTATCGGTTATATAGCAGGTCCAGTAGAGCTAATTAAAGCAATGACCACGATTCAAAGTCATAGCACCTCCAATGTTTGTACCTTTGCTCAGTATGGTGCGATCGCAGCTTTGGAAGGTTCCCTTGACTGTGTAGAACAGATGCGCCAAGCCTTTGCCCAACGGCGACAGGTCATGTTAGAGCGGCTCACGGCCATGGCTGGACTGACTTGTCTGAAGCCAGACGCTGCTTTCTACTTATTCCCTAACATTAGTCAAACGGGTTTAAGCTCTTTGGAATTTTGCGATCGCTTACTCAGTTCCGAGCAAGTTGCTGCAATTCCTGGTATTGCCTTTGGTGCTGATGATTGTATCCGTCTTTCCTATGCTACGGATATGGCTTCCATTGAGAAGGGGATGGATCGCTTGGAAAAGTTTTTGCATCAAGTCAATGGCCACGGATAAAATTCGGGGGCTTTCCATAGCTTTGTGATCACAATTTTGTGATCAGTTGTTGCCATTCTCGACAAACTTTGATATCTGTGTTTTGCTCTGCATCTAGCAACTTGGGTTTCAACCACGAGCAGGAAAACTACCACCAATGAAGTGAACATCGCTGAAGGTTTCGATCCACAGACGAGCGCCACAAGGCAGTGGGTTATCCGGCTGATAAGTAATCCGGCAAGGACCGAGGATTTCTACCTGGTTGCCGTATAAATTGTTGCCACTTCGTTTTACTGAAATCACTGGCTTGCGCTCTTCCGGGCTTTTGTGGATATTCGAGCCAATGTGATTGCGGTTGACATTAATCTTGGCTAGAGCCGGAGTACGACTAGTACGCCATTTTCCTTTTGGTCCTCTAGTACCTTTAATGATTTGGGGCAGATTGTTGAACAGGGGAATAATCCAGAATTTCCCACTTTTATAGGCACCTCGGACCCGACCCTTCTCTAGGAGTTGGCGCAATCTCCGAGGAGAAATACCTAAAAGAGATGCCGCTTCAGTAGTACAAACGCACTTATTCATAGTTGTCTCCAAAAACTATACCGATAACACTATTATAACTTAAAAAGTTACCTTATTGTCAAAGTTCTAGTAAACTCACTTATAAAGTAGGATGATTATTAATAACTAACTTTAGCGGTAGAGTTATTTTTGGCGTTGCGTCAGTCTTCGCGCTGAATAGGAGTAGAGTGGGCATCCTGCCCGCCCGACAATAAGCATGAAACTGGCAAGATGCCAGTTCTACACAAGATGCCAGTTCTACACAAGATGCCAGTTCCACGCAAACATGCCCATTCCACAAAACTATTAAAAATTAAGCAACGCCTTATTTTCTAAGTCCGTCAAAAAGTGATCTTTAGGGATCAGTGTAGGAATTGTGATAATTTTTGTTTTCTACTCCGAGATCCGCTGTTCCCTATTCCCTTTGCTATTAGTGCCAAAGTTCAAGTAAACCCAGAAGCCCAATACTGACCCGTGGACAGTATTGGGCTTCTGAAGTTAATTAGTTTGGTTTAATGTGAAAATACTGTAAACACTCAAGCTAATCGTTGAGTCCAACTCAACAAGCGTGAGACAATCCCTGTGGCTAGGTTATGGCTCGACTCTTGGGAATCGTCGGGAAAAATATAACCCACTGGTACCACAATCAGGGTAATGCCGCGCCGACCAACAACTGTAACTGGGTCTTCAGGTTCAAGGGTGACTTGAAAATCGGAGCATACTTCTGCTGGCCAGTAAGTTGCTTTATACTTGACTCGTCCTGGCTTATGAGGAGTAATTGTCTTTTCTACCTTGCCAGTGCCAGGCTCTGAGAATAGGTTCATCTCTTCCATGGTGGGGTTTTTAGTTGATTCCATTTGCTGCCTGCTCCCTGAGCTTTACCTTACCTTTAAACTCTACTTTCGTTATCTAAAGCCTGGTGAGGTATCCCATGCCACTATTTAAACCTGTACACAATCCCGTGGTAGTTAGGGTCTTGGCAATATTTGGCTCTAATCCTAGCTCTGTCTACTATTGGACCGTGCTATGCCTAAGGTAAGAGGTTGTTCTTTCCATAGACAGTTGCTTAACTGGCAACTTGTCCACCTAAAGAATTAGAGCAAAAGCTTCTAGGTATAGATGAACATGGAAAATTGAAAAGCGATCCAGCGCTACTCCCT
The DNA here is from genome assembly GCF_010692525.1 of Moorena sp. SIO3B2. NCBI lineage: Bacteria > Bacillati > Cyanobacteriota > Cyanophyceae > Coleofasciculales > Coleofasciculaceae > Moorena > Moorena sp. SIO3B2. The sequence goes on along the minus strand of NZ_JAAHHE010000007.1, from coordinate 65,929 downwards.
ACTCCCTACTCCCATTAATCCAAGACGAAAGTACCTAAGCCCATTGAGAACTGCTATCAATGATAAATGACAAACAAGAATACCATATATCTTTTGTAATCCTGATTTCCGGAGTGGCTGCCATTGGTGGTTTTTTATTCGGTTTCGACAGTGCAGTGATTAATGGCACCATTACAGCACTGCAAAAAGCCTTTAACTCCACTAGTGTCGGGACGGGATTTTCAGTATCTTCGATGCTGCTAGGTTCTGCAGTTGGGGCGTTTTACGCTGGACAGATGGCAGATTGGTATGGCCGCAAAAAGGTGATGCTGATGACTGCTGCTTTATTTACTATCAGTGCCATTGGCTCTGGTATAGCAATCGGTATTTGGGATTTTGTAGTCTATCGACTGGTGGGTGGCATTGCTGTGGGTGCCGCTAGTGTAATTAGTCCAGCTTACATCGCAGAGGTTTCTCCAGCTCACCTACGGGGAAGGTTAGGTTCTCTGCAGCAATTGGCCATTGTTATTGGTATTTTTATTGCTTTTGTCAGCAACTACTTGATTAGTATGGCTACCGGTTCAGCAGAAGCACCACTTTGGTTTTCTATACCGGCTTGGCGCTGGATGTTCTGGATGGAGCTTATTCCAGCAACTGTTTATTGGGTGGGGGCTTGGTTGATTCCGGAATCTCCCCGGTTTTTGGTCTCTATTGGCCGCTTGACAAAAGCTGCTGCTGTTTTCGCCAAGATTGAGAGTGGTGATGTCCAAGCCAAGGTCTTGGAAATTCAGCAAACAGTTCTCAAGGAGCGCAAGCCTAAACTGTCTGATCTGATTGGTAAAAATGGTATGCTGCTTCCCATTGTCTGGGTCGGCATGGGGCTATCTATCTTCCAACAGTTTGTGGGAATTAATGTAGTATTCTACTATGGTAATGTGTTATGGCAAGAGGTAGGGTTTTCAGAAGGGGATTCCCTGCTAATTAATGTTATTACTGGCGCTATTAATCTTCTTACTACCCTTTTAGCGATCGCATTCATAGACAAGTTTGGACGCAAACCCCTTCTGCTCCTTGGGTCTATTGGCATGACCTTGACCTTGGGGATAATGGCATTTATTTTTACTTTCGCCCAGTTGGATAGCGCTGGTGAATTGATTCTGACTCACTCTCAAGGGATTGTTGCCCTCTTAGCCGCTAACCTGTATGTGTTCTGCTTCGGCTTTTCCTGGGGACCAGTGGTCTGGGTGATGCTAGGGGAAATGTTCAACAACCAGATTCGAGGCTCTGCACTGTCTGTTGGTGCTTCAACTCAATGGCTGGCCAATTTTTTCATTACCATCACCTTCCCCATTCTCCTGACTAGATTTGGTTTAGGTACTGCTTATGGTCTTTATACCATTGCTGCTGCTATCTCCTTTTTCTTAGTTGTTTTCGCAGTTCGGGAAACCAAAGGTAAGGAACTCGAAGCAATGTAATCGTAAGTATTCAGCTATAAGCTATCAGCTATTGAATAAAACGTAAGCATTGGTTTAATCTCAGTGAAGTCACAGGCTGGAAGCCTGTGCCACAAAGCTGACCGCTGACCGCTGATCCCTGTTCGCGTAGCGTGCGCGTAGCGCATTAGCTGAATACTTACAATATTACTCCTACTGTTGTTGCTCCTGCTCATTTTCTGGTTTTAGCTCCTGTTCTTTATCCTGTGTTTGCTGCTGCTCATCTTCTTGTTTTTCCTCCTGTTTGCCCTCCTCTTCTTCCTTCTGTTTTTCCTCATACTCTTTCAGGAGTTGAGCAACTCGCTTCTGAATCTCTAGGTGCTTTTCTACACCTTCATAAGTATAACGGTTATAACCATTACTGTCGATTATAGCTTCTAAATTATTAATCCGTTCTTTAGTTTCTGGGTGGGTTGAAAGCCAAGGAAATAATGGTTTTGGTCCACCTTGATCATGGAGGGTAATCATCAAATTGCGCAATCCATCTGCTGCATAGCCACTAGCAGTAAGAATTTTATTTCCTAAATCATCAGCCTGACGTTCCATATTTCGGCTGTAGTTAAGTACAATTAAATTAGCAGCAGTGCCACCATAGGGAATAAATTGGGCAATGTTAGCGGTCAAGTTACCTTGAGTGACTAACTGGAAACCGTGGGATAAGACAGCATGGGATAGTTCGTGAGCCAGTAAACCAGCTAATTCTGCTTCGGACTTGGTTTTTAGGATAGCCCCAGCGTTGATAAATATTTTACCTCCTGGTAGAGCAAAAGCATTGAGTTGGTCATCCATGACTACATAAAACTCGTAGTTAAACTCATCGCGACCTGTTACCTTGGTAAGTTTATTGCCTATCTCGCGCACATACTCCAACACTTCTTCGTCTTCTAGCATCGGTAATTGCTTTTGTGCTTGCTTAGCAATTCTTTTCCCAATCCCTGATTCTCCCTGGAGCATTAATACAGTTGACTCTATTGCCGATAGCGGACCAAAAAGATTGCCAGTAAAAACATAACCTAATGTTCCAGTAATCACATTCATTATTGTATTACCGGTCATTTCATTCCGGAGATGGGAAATGTGGCGGTCTAGATGTTGATCAGCGAGCTGGAGAAACTCTTCCGATTGAGGATGCTCAGTATTAAACAGGGCAAATTCACGAGCTACCAGAGATGCTTCAAACCAATTTTCTGATTCTGCTAGCATTGCCATGGTTACCTTGATTAATTCCGGCTCATGGGGATATAGATTTTTAGCTTGCTTTAAAACTAATAAGCCTTCATCAAGCCGCTCATAATCTTTTAGAGCTTGAGCGTAGCGTATATGACCGGGAATAAATTCTGGTTGCTGCTCTACTAAAAACTTGAGGGGAATCAGAATTTTACTTTCTAAATTCTTTTCTAACCCTGACTCATAGTTACGCCAATACACTCCCCCAGCAGGAGAGAGTTGAGCGGTGTCGTAAATTGCCTCCGGTAGTTCTTGAACTGGTTCTGGATTATCAAAAGGATTCTTTGCTTCACGATATAACTGTTCAGCAGCAATTATATCTCCACTTAGATAAAGTCTATCGGCTTCAATAAGTTTCTGCTGTTTTGCCAGTTCTTCTGGGCTAAGTTCTTCAGCTTCTGCTTCCAGGTCTTTTTCTTCAGCGTCTTCAGCAGTTGTGCTTTCTTCTTTCTCTACCTCTGTATCCGAAGTTTCTGTATCGAAAGTTTCTGTATCCAAAGCCTCTGTATCCAAAGCCTCTGTATCCAAAGCTTCTGTATCCAAAGCTTCTGTATCCAAAGCTTCTGTATCTTTGGTATCTGAGTCTATTGTAGGTACAGTTGTCGTAGAAGTGTCTGTTTCTGGAAGTTCCCTATCCACTAAGATATCTGGCTGCTCGGTGTCTTCAGTGGAATTATCCGGTAATGGCACTTCTATATCTATAGGATTTATAGGTATAGGTATACCAGTATCCGAAGTTTCGGTAGGGGCATCGGTAGTCGGTGCTTCAGTCTCAGATATATCCTCTGACCTAAGGACTTCAGTATCCTCTGACATGTCAGAAACCTCAGTAGCCCCTAAATGTGAGACAGTTAGAGGTTCACTACTGTGTTGGATTGGTTCCGATTCCCCGATTTTAGGAGACTCAGCTAAGGCAGTTGAGGCTTCACCCGCCATTAGGATTCCTGACAAAATTAGCAGTAAATTTCCAAAACGTTTCATAATTAAATGGTCGCTAATGACTAGAACGGGATATTGATAAAACTAGAAACTAGACTTCTTACAGAAGTAGAAAACTTCGGATATCTGATCTCGGAAGGATTATGGAGACTACTTTTGGACTTTGGCAAGAGGTCTAATATACCCAAGCTTAGATCAGGTGATAGGGTAATAGAGTTATCGGGTGATAGGTAAGCCTCTCACCACTTGTTATTGTTCACAAATGAATTACGATTGGTAGATAGTATAAATATACGTTATTTTACTGATTACCGATACACATAATTGCGCTATGTTCATCAAATGAAATATAAGCATTCAGCAGTCAGCTGTCAGCCGTGAGCTAAAGGCTCACGCTGCGCGAACAGCAGATTGAACTCAGATTAAACGAATGGTTGCTTGTTTTATTCAAAACCTTTTGTCGTAGCTTGCCCAAGCGGCCATAAGCTAATAGCACCATCTGTAGCACCATCTGTCGCCCATTAGCACCTCAAGTAACACCTCAAGTAGCCCATTAGCTGATAGCTTAGACTGTTACTAACCTTAGGCTGGGTGCATCTCAATGGATGAAATTAGGAAAAAATTATTATAATAAAATTCCCACACTTCCCACACTCCCCACACTCCCCTTCTTTTTGACAAATATGAGATCTACCCTTATCGGTAGTGTTTCTAGTCCAGTAGTTATGGATAAATAGTAATTATAGTTACCAATTCCCAATTCCCAATTCCCAATTCCCCTAGCTTGACAATCCCCATGGTCCCGAACAAGATATTAGTTATCTGATTCTAACTAGTCTATCAGTAATTTCTCAGATTGTTCTGTCAAACTGATAATCAGTAATATTAATATAAATATTCCTACAAAGACTGATGAAGTTCCCCAGCCGTTTGCTGGAAAAATTCTTGAATAACTCCTACCTAAAGCTTGATTTACGTTCCCTACGGGTAAGACTAACCTTAGGAATTGCCGCTGTTTCAGCCTTAGGTATGGGCAGTTTGGCAATTTGGACCAGCTGGAAAATGCAGCATATTCTGGTTTCCACTCACAAACAGAGTATTAGTTATATTGCAGAGCGCTTCCCCCAGGATGTGGAAATCTATAGCGATATGGTTACCCCGGAAACCGGGATGCAAAAGGCAATTGATAAACTCAGCAATAGTAACACCCTACTCTGGGTAAAGCATCCCAACAATGGTATTGTTGCTCAATCTGAAGCCCTAGAGGTTATGGACACTCTGACTTCTCCAAAGTATTTGTCACGGATACCGCCCATGCCAGAAGTCTTGGAAGTAAATGGAAGTTACTGGGTGGTTTGCGGCACTACTTTGGAAGTTAAGCAAGCCAATCTCGGTAAGTTTTACATTGCCCAAGACATTACTAGTGATCAACAGATGTTTTTGCAGCTGATCCGGAGTCTGGGGATTGCTACAGCACTGGCTATTGGAGGGATGTGTATTGCGATCGCATTCTATATTAAGCGATCGCTCCAACCACTACAGTTGATGAGTCAGCTAACTGAGAGTATTTCTGCTGATGATTTGGGGGATGTGCAAATACAGCTCGATAATGCTCCCACTGAAGTCAGAGAATTGGCACAAACCTTTGACGAAATGCTAGTGCGTCTGAATGAAGCCTTAGAAAATCAACGGCAATTTGTTAGCAATGTATCCCATGAATTGCGCACTCCTTTAACCTTAGTCTCTGGCTACGTCCAAAGTACCTTACGTCGCGGTGCTAATTTGAGTCCACCTCAGCGCGAAGCCCTAGAAATTGCTTCTTCAGAAGCTGACCGCACTGTGCAAATGTTGCAGGATTTACTGGATTTGGCACGAGCGGATAGTGGTCATATACACTTCAATCTAGAATCCTTTGTCCTAGATGAGTTGGTCGAAGAGGTGGCTGAGATGGCAAGACAATATACTAAGCGAGTTATTAAGGTTGAGTGTATTAAACCTGGAATTTGGGTCAAAGGTGATATCAATCGCCTCAAACAAGTCCTACTGAATTTGATTGATAATGCCGTAAAATACTCTAGTGTCGATAAACCAGTCACTGTTAAGTTAACTCAGGTGGATGGCCGTGGCAGAATTGAGGTCTGTGATCGTGGTATTGGTATTCCTTTAAAACAACAAGCCCGTATTTTTGACCGCTTCTATCGGGTCGATGAAACTAGAACTCGTTCTACCGGTGGCGCGGGTTTGGGTCTATCCATTGTCAAGACTTTGGTCGAGGGGATGGGGGGGAGTGTGAAAGTGCGATCGCAGTTAAACAAAGGAAGTATATTTACGGTTTGCTTACCGTTACAGTGGTAGGGAATACTGCCGGGCATCAGGATTTTGGTATCACTATTTTATTATCGGTAGGGTTTGTCTAGAGATGTTGCTATTCTACTATGGCAAGAGACAAGTATCATGAATTAGTAAAAGCAGCGCTAGTCAAGGAAAGATGGTTGATTACGGATGACCCCCTCATTGTAGAAGCTGGCAAACGTAAGATTCAGGTTGATTTAGGAGCTGAACGGTTAATTGCTGCTGAAAAAGATGGTGAAAAAATTGCTATAGAAATAAAAAGCTTTATTGGTGTCTCAACGCTTCATGATTTTTATCAAGCTTTGGGTCAGTTTAGTTTTTATAAGTATGCTCTTGAAAAAAAGATGCCGGAACGAACATTATTTTTAGCTGTACCAGATGATACCTATGAAGATTTTTTCAAGGAAGACTTTATTACAGAACTACTGGCTCGCTATCAGGTTAAAATGTTGGTGTATCGGATCGATGAAGCAACTATTGAGCGATGGATAAACTAGGGAAGTATAAGTCAATTGTTCGTAAAATTACCATAGAAACTGGGAAGCTGGGTGAGCGTCCTGATGATCAGGTTAAGAGTCAGATTATTTTAGATGATGAGAGGGGACACTACCTGCTGTATTTCAACGGATGGCGTGGCTCTAAACGCACTTACGGTTGTTATCTACATATTGATGTTAGTCATGATGGAAAAGTTTGGGTACACTACGATGGCACTGATTTGCGTATTGCTGAGAAATTGGTAGAGCTATCAATTCCTAAATCAGATATTGTATTAGGATTTATCTCACCAATTAGGCGAGCAGATACTGGTTTTGCTATCAGGTAAATCTTAGGATTGGCGAATGCGTTCGCGTAGCGGCTCGTACCGAGCATCGCTTAGCATAACCTAGGGTCAATCCCGTTTACAGTCCCTGACTCTGACTATGATGATCAGCTACTAGCCGGGAAACTGCCACCAATGAAGTGAATATCACTGAAAGTTTCGATCCACAAACGAGCGCCACAATCAAGTGGATTATCCGGCTGATAAACAATCTTACAAGGACCGAGGATTTCGACTTCGTTGCCGTAGAGATTAGTGCCCTTTCGTTTTACTGAAATCACTGGCTTCCGATCTTTGGGGCTTTTCTTGATATTCGAGCCAATGTGATTGCGATTGACATTAATCTTAGCTAAAGCGGGGGGACGACTGGTACGCCATTTGCCCTTTGGTCCACGGGTACCTTTAGTAATTTGTGGCAAATGGTTGAACAGAGGAATAATCCAGAATTTCCCGGTTTTATAGGCACCCCGGACGCGACCCTTCTCAAGGAGTTGTCGCAATCGTCTAGAGGAAATTCCTAATAAAGATGCTGCTTCAGTAGTACCAACACACTTGTTCATCAGTTGACTCTCCTTTAACTATTCCTATAATAATAGTCTAATAGATAAAAGAAAAATTGACAATGTCAGGGAATCGGGAATCGGGAATCGGGAATTGACGGAAGATTTAGGATATGGTTGGTGGATGCGTTCGCGCAGCGGCTCGTACCGAGCATCGCGTAGCGTGGCCTAAGGCCAATCGCGTAGCGGCTCGTACTGAGCATCGCGCAGCGGAGCCAATCCCTATCGCAATAGTTAGTTCACTAAAATAATTAATCAATTAATTATTGAGCTTGGTACACAGGATTTTTCCCCACTCCACAACTCCCTGCTCCCTGCTCCCTGCTCCCTATTCCCTACTCCCTACTCCCTACTCCCTAAAAAATTTGTTACAAAAATTTTCAAAATATGTTATAATTAAAGATTATTTGTGTTATAATAAAAATACCGTGGGCGCTAAAACGCTCCACGGTAAGAGCCAGCCGACAGTTTCTCCAGGACCCCAGGCTGGCTCTAGACCCCCAGTTAAGGAGATACCTAATATTTTATGTCCTACTCTCAACGCCTATATCCATGGGCGCTCATTCGTCTATTGCCGAAGATGCAGCGGATGGTTGTGCGTCGTTTTCGCAACCGATCAGATGCGGAGGGGCACTTGCAGGCTCTGAAACGACTGATGCCTGATGCTGATTTTATTATTATCTTCGATTTAGGAGACCCGATAGACGGCCAGCCTATAGACGACCAGCCTATAGACGAAGAATCTTAAGGAGCAGGGAGTGTGGGAAGTGCGGGAGACCCAGCTTCCCAGTAATCAAATTTTAGTCCGACCCCAGAAACAGCCCTGGGCGTGACTCAGTAATTAGTCTTAATTCGGTAATTGTCTATGGCAAAACGTGCAGATATTGGTAGCAAACGCTTAATCAGTTTAGCACCCAATGCTTGGGTGCAATGGGTAACTGGTAATCCTCAAGTGCGAGCATCGGAGTTACTCGATGCTGAATTTCAATGGATTAGTCGAGAAAGCGATGTCATTGTAAAAGCTTATAGTCCTGAACATCAAGAATTTCTGATTCTCAATGAATTGCAACTACGCTATAGTCAGGCAATGCCTCAGCGTATGCGCAATTATGTCGCCTTAGCGGAAGAAAAATACAACCTATCCACTTATCCAGTATTAATTAACATCTTGCCGCCTCCAGCCACCGTTACCATTGAAAATTGCTACGAAAGCGAATTCATGGGATTAAAGGCGTATCAAGATTATCGGGTAATTAATCTGTGGGAAGTAGATGCTGACTTGGTACTGGCACAACCCTTGACATCATTATTACCATTTGTCCCAATTTTATTTGGAGGTGGTAGTGAAGCGAAATTGCGCTCAGCCGTCCAGGCACTAAGAGCAGATCAAACCTTGAACCAACTAGAACCGTTGTTAGCTTTTTTCGCTAGCTTTGTATTAGAAATACCCTTAATTCAACAAATCATGAGGTGGGATATGACAGTATTACGTGAATCACCCTGGTATCAGGAAATTTTACAAGAGGGTGTTGCTCAAGGGATTGAACAAGGGATTGAACAAGGCATTGAACAAGGGATTGAACAAGGCATTGAGCAAGGCATCCAACAAGAACGTCGAGGCAGTTTAGAGCGCATCCTTAAACTGCGATTTTCAGAGATTCCTTTAGAGATATCCCTGAGAATTCAAGCTTTAACTCTCGAACAACTAGAAGAGTTGATGGCAATAGCATTAACCGTTAACTCTTTA
>NZ_JAAHHE010000007.1:10483-56448 GCF_010692525.1 Moorena sp. SIO3B2 | reverse complement strand
TACATTCTGCATTCTAAATTCTTAATTCTGCCTTATTTGACTAAAGCCCGGAAGCGAATAAATCCATAGGAATTGGGTGGGTTTCCGGGTGAATCAGCGTTTGGCACATCCCCAACTTCCACTACTACTACTCCATTTTGATTGAAGGTGACATTACATCCGGCTGGCACTGAGGTTCCTGGCCCGTAATACCGACCGCGATCGCTATCGGGAATATTAGTAAGATAGATGTTCGGTTCAGCTGGACCACCATTGGCTAAGGTAGTGGTGCTCTGGAACAAAGCAATCCCGACATCACTACTTGGGAAGCCAGCTGTGGCATTAAAGGAATCGGTAATAAAGGTAGTTTCCCCAGGCACTCGGTCACAGATGCGCAGGTTTTTAGCATCGTTGCTGCCATTGGAGAGGAAGTATACAGTATACTCTAACTCATCTCCTGGCATTACTTGCCCAGAGTTAATTAATCCCCGCAGATAAACATCAGGATTCGGCCAGTTGGGGTCATTGTCATCAGCAGCACGGTCGGAACCAACGTTATTCTCAGAACTGCCACCATCAATGCCATCGATAAAGGGTGAGCCGGATTGCGGTAGCTCTATCCACTGGTTGGTATCTTTGGGTTTAATAGCAGTAATCCGCTTGACCAGGATGACATTGGGCAAGATATTGTTATAAACTCCAACACTAGTTTGGCGTACACTCACCGTATCTGTATCCCTGGTTTCCAGGAATTCAGGACAACGGCCATTGGCATCATTACTAAGGGTATGCTCCCAGCAAGCACTAGTATTTCCGTCTTCTCCATTGGGGGTGAGACTAATCGATTGACCAGTGCTTGCCCCATCTAAGTCTCGTTGGTAGGTGTCATCCCACAGATTCAATTCAGCTGAGGGTGGAGTATTGATGGCGTTATTGGAGCCATAAGCAATGTAGTCTACAATCTTGAATTCCTCGTCATACAGCCAGATATCTTCTCCAGCATTGTTAAGTTTGGCTGCCTTTCCTAACCAATCCTGGAATGCAGCATCGGGAGCTTGATGGTCTGATGTATTGTTGCCAATCCAAATAACAGCGTATTCCCCTGGTTGGAGAGTGGTGTTGTTGGGGAAGATATAGGCCGGATTAGCAGCATCACCAGTAATGTTGCCAGTATTATCAGTACTGTTAAAAATCAGGTTGCTATCGGCTAGCTTCCAGTTACTGATATCTACAGCATTATCGGAAGAGTTATAGAGTTCGATGAATTCATCATTAGCTTCAGCACTGCTGCCAGTTTGGGCGTAGAGGACTTCGTTGATAACGATATTTCCGGCTTCCGGTGAAGCTTCTTCCGGGACTATGCTGGCTGAAGGTTCTTTCGGGACTAAACTGTAGGTATAGGTGACACACAATCCGGCGGTTGCCTCGCTACTAGAGCCAGTGGAAGCGTTCTGAGAGTTAATGAAAGTAGCTGCAGAGGTAGTATTCACCGGGATACTGACGGTTTCCACTGGTGATGAGGAGCTAATGAAATCAGCTAGGTTAGTGTACTCCTCGGTATGGGTTTCATAGGCAAGAATCGTGGGAGTCCTGCCACCGGAAGTGCCGCTAAAGTCAGGAGGATCACTACCATCGAAGGCTGGTAGATTGAAGTCGGTGGATTGGTTGTAATTTCTGGTAATATTGGCGTTAGTATCAGGCAAGGAAACACTGACTTCTCCCTCCTGGTTCACGGTTATTGTTTTTGGCTGGTCTGCCGTATTCTCGTAGATTAACTCTTGTGCAATCAGGGTACTCAGGGTTAGGTCTACCCTGGCCAGGCTCCCTAGAGCAGAATCAAATTTCTCTACGTTCAGGGTTTCAGTCCAATTGGTAGCCTGGAGTGGTATGATATCGCAAGCGACAATAGTGTTGGCTTTAAGGGTAAGTCCAGCATCAATACTGGTATTGTTGTCTCCCGCAGCCAAGGTGAAGGTATCGGTGCGACCTGTGACTGGATCGGCATCACTGTCTAGGGTGTCATCCCCAGCATCTTGGCGAGTGAAGCTATAGCCCACAGCAGGGGAGGTGAATTCAATGATGTAATCCCCTGGGTCAAGGTCGCTGAAACTGTAGTTACCACTACTGTCGGTAAAAGTGGCATCAACTAAGGTGTTGTCAGATTTGTAGATATTGACTAGGGCGTTGGGAATTCCAGGCTCTCCAGGATCTTGGATGCCATCACCATCTAGGTCTTCCCAGACTTGATCCCCTACAGAGGCAGTCGTTGGTGTAGAGTTAGCGATCGCAATTTGATAATCCTCTACCTCACCATCACTAGCGGCACCAGTAGGAGTAAGGCCAGTATCAGAACTATACCGGAAACGTGCATAAGTATTACCAACGGTAGCTCCAGCTGGTACAGTTAGGTTTAATGCGATCGCATTTCCACTAGGACTAGCATTGGTAGCAATTTGCTCACCACTATCATCAAAGTCTCCATCTGCGTTCCAGTCAATCCAAGCATTCAGCACTCCAGACCCGGCTGTAGTGATATCTAATCTAACATTATCCGATATCGGTAGAGTTTGTCCTTGTAGGCTAGCGCTATTAATTTGAACCCCATCATCGGTATCATCGGTAGCGTTATTGTTATTATCGGTGCCATCTCCAAAGCCATCGGTATCAGCTGTTACTCCACTGCCGAGATAGGTGCTACCATCTATGTCGTGACTAGGACCATTATCGCTGAGTAAGGTATTATAGTTACCACTGCTGGTGCCGTTGCCAGTGTCGGGCGCATCACCAAAGTCTTTGTCACTAGCCACAACATCCGCACAGAAACTCCAATTGTTGAGGGTGACATGCTGAGCGCTGCTTTGGTTAACATCTGAGCCTGGTCGATAGCGCACCACAAACTTATCAATAGCTTGGTCCCCAAATCCAAATTCCACATCAGCCCCATGGCCACCCCCTGTGGAGAAATTGCTCCCAGACTGTCCAGTAGCCACGTTACCTACCACGCTAACTTTGCTCGGGTCGAAGGCAACTAAGGTCGGAGTAACAGTAGTTGAGCCATTGAAGCCCGTGATTACCACTTCGTCTTGCCAACGACTTCCTCCGGTCTCCTGCTCGTCTACAGCATCCACAATGCCTTGTACACCAGTCACTGGCCGACTCATGGTCACTTCAAACTCGATGTAACCCCCACCTACCATGTTGGGGCGGGCATACAAAGCAGGTTGATTGAAGTTATTATTGCCTAGCTTCGGAGAATTGTCGGTGAAGCTATGATTATTGGGGTTTTTAACTTCAACGGTATAGGTGACACCGTTAGCAGTAAAAGTCCTCGGGCCAAGATCCCCATTAGTCCAAGACAACTGACTCCAATCAAAATCAGCAAAAGCCTGGGAACAGGTTCGAGATGGTAGCTGCGCTGCTACTGGAGTAGGAGTAGCCACCAGCAAAGCAGAACCTGTCACTAGGATCGGGAAAGTAGCCTTAGCTAGGTTAGTTATGCCCATCAGGTTAAAGCCTAAAGGCTGCCAATCAGAATTTACCTCAGATGCTCCAGAAGAGTCTGAGGAATGGTATCTGATTCCTTGGAGATAATTGAATAAAGACTTCATAACTGGCCAGAATGAATTAAAGAGAAAAGCTAATTGGTAACTGACCCAACTAGTCTTGATATCAATAAATTAGTTAGTAAATTAGTTAGTTCAGCAACACCGAATAAATAACTAATCGTGGCTCTAGGAAAGTTGCTATGTAAAACGTTTATAAAATAATTATGATAATCAGAATATGGCAGGAGTTTTAGTTTTTGAAAGAATAATTTTTAATAAATTACCCGCCCGATCAGACTTAGTGGGCAATAAGCGCGGTTTTATGCATACAATCAGTTCGGTAGAGCCCTAATCATTAATAACAAATAACTCAGCTTTCAGTACTGAGCACTCAGATAAGCGATTGACCCTAGGTCACGCTACTTGAGGTGCATCCGATTTTCCTCCTAGTTAAACTACTCTTGTGATCTAGGATTGCTTGATTGATGTGGTTATTGCCTAGAGAGAATTACGGAATTTTGATCAGGTTACGGAGGAAATGATATCCGTGAATTCCACATCTCCCTGAGTTAGGTGTTAGGTTAATCCTTCTAGTGCCTAATAGCTATTTTAGTAATTGTTAATTGTTAATTGTTAATTGGTAAGCATTCAGATAATGCGCTACTTGAGGTGCTACTTGAGGTGCTATCAGCTATCATCTGATTCCCTATGGGCACTCTACTTGAGGTTAATTCAGCCATTGGCCTTTGGAAAACGGCTGAATGCTTATGTTAATTGGTAATTTTAAATTATAATTAATGTGCATGATTAAAGCAATCGACAAATAGCGTTACTAGTAGAGTTACTAGGGAAATCAATAACAGACCTGACGTTACCGGTAGAGTAAATTTACCCATGAGCAGTAGAGTGTATTATTAAACTAACCGACAGCTATACTTATTCCTAGAGTTACTGAGTAAATCAGCAATATACCTAAGGTTACCGGTAGAGTAAATTTACCCATGATCAGTAGATAAGATTATTAAACCAAGCAGCAACTAGCGTTACCGGTAGAGTTACTGGGGAAATCAATAACAGAGCTGATCTGATCGGTAGAGTAAATTTACCCATGATCAGTAGATAAGATTATTAAACCAAGCAGCAACTAGCGTTACCGGTAGAGTTACTAGGAAAATCAATAAAGTAAATTCCACCTATAATAAAATCAATTAATTTTTGAGTTAACACTGCTTGTTAACTATACTAATCCCTACTCCCTACTCCCTACTCCCTACTCCCTACTAATCATGGCCAAGACACACATCCGCTTTGACTGGGCGATCAAAAAACTGCTGAGGGATAAAGCTAATTATGTTGTCCTAGAAGGCTTGATCACCGAATTACTAGGAGAAGAGATTACTATTGAATCTATTTTAGAAGGCGAAAGTAATCGGCTCACCGAAGACAATAAACTGAATCGGGTTGATATTCTAGCGCTCAATAGTGCTGGAGAGTTACTGCTAGTGGAAGTCCAAAATAGTTCCGAAAATGATTACTTTCACCGGATGCTATTTGGCGTCTCCACACTGCTCACGCAATATCTAGATAAAGGAGAGCCCTATAGTAAACTCAAAAAAGTCTACTCCATTAATATTGTTTACTTTACCCTGGGGCAAGGACAAGATTACATCTATGAAGGGAAACTAGATTTACGAGGTCGTCATCATCAAGACTCCTTAGGGTTATCCAGTCTCCAGAAAGAGTTGTTCAAACTAGAGAAAGTATACCAGATATTTCCCGAATATTATATCTTGAGAGTCAACCAGTTTGATAATGTAACTAGAAACAATTTAGATGAATGGATCTATTTCCTAAAGAATAGTGAAATCAAGGAAGAGTTCCAAGCCAGAGGATTAGCCGAGGCCAAGGATAAGCTCAGGATTGATAATTTACCATTACCAGAAAGGGTTGCTTATCAGAAATATCTGGAAAATAAACGGTATGAAATTAGCCTGTTGGCAGGAGCAGAAGCAGCTGGAAAATTACAGGGGAGAGCAGAGAAAGCTATAGAAATAGCCCAAGCTATGAAAGCAAGAGGGATTGATTTGGATTTAATCGTGGCAACAACTGGTTTAACTAAAGAAGACGTTGAAAATTTTTGAATGGTCGCTAAGGGATTAAACCTTGAGGTATAATAAATTAATTCTTAAAATTTTTCTGCCCTTTTTACTACTCCCTACTCCCTATTACCTATTCCCTGATTAAACCATTTTAATTATGTCACCAAATCAAAAAAAAGCATCTGAAACTAAACCTGAAAATAACCCTGAAAATAAACAGTATAGCCCTTCTGTATTTCGCATCTCTCCTATAATTCGGATTACCCTAATCACATTTTATTGGGCGCTGTTGATACCATTACCGTTTTTAGCTAAAGTATCATCGACTCCGGTATCGCCAATAATCCTGTGGATAGGAATTAGCTTAGGATTTATCGCCCTCTATGGTGCCTTAAGCGAACAGGTGATTGTAGATGACGAAAAAATTCAGGTAGCTTATCCCAATTGGGTGCCCCGATTCTTCCGCAAAGGTTGGCAATTACACTGGAAAGAGGTGAAAGACTTAAAAATGCGCACCACAGGTCAAGGAGGGCTTGTTTACTATTTCGTTAGCCAGTCTTATGACCAAGCTTACTTGCTGCCAATGCGAGTAGTGGGATTTAATCGCTTAGTTAAGTTAGTACAAAACTATACCGGGATAGATACTACCGATATTCGTCCCCTAGCCCAGCCTTGGATGTATCTAATTTTGTTCGGATTCACCCTCTTGCTATTACTTGTAGATGCCTGGACCATAACCACAGCTATCAATCAGGGTTTGATGTAAGCATTCAGCTATCAGCTCTCAGCTCTCAGCTAATGGGCTACGCGCACGGTACTTGAGGTACTATAGCACTACCCATTAAGATGTTTGACATTCCTAAACTCCGAAACGTAAGTAATCCCTTACTTTTGACTTCTGACGCAATAACCTTGCTGACTTGGGCGTAGCGCTATAAAAGCACTATCTGTAGCACCATCTGTAGCCCATTAGCTGATAGCTCTCAGCTAAAACATTGATAATTTTTAATTGGAGCAAAGCGATTGACTAATCCCCTGTTGCAGCTAAAGCAGGTAAGCCTGACCCTCTCAACCAGGGCTAAAGCAGCTGGAATACCTATATTAACTGATATTTCTTTCGAGGTCAGCCCATGCGATCGCATCAGCGTGATTGGACCATCTGGTGCTGGTAAAACCTCTCTGTTGCGGCTGTTGAACCGATTAAGTGAGTCCACCCAGGGAACAATTTACCTAGATAATCAGAACATCCGGAATATCCCTGTCCTAGAATTGCGGCGACAGATCATGCTGGTTCCTCAAGAACCAAAATTGTTAGGAATGACCGTTCAGGAGGCTCTAGCTTATCCGTTGGTATTGCAACAGCTGCCAAAAAAAGCGATTGGCCGTAGGCCACGCTACGCGAACGCACAACGGACACAAGAGATTCGAGAGAGACTGCGCATCCCAGCGGAGTGGTTAGAGCGTACAGAGTTACAACTGTCTTTGGGACAACGGCAATTGGTTGCGATCGCACGAGCACTAGTTGTCCAACCAAGGATAGTGTTACTTGATGAGCCCACCTCAGCCTTAGATGCTGGTATAGCCTCTCAGGTGATCAGGGTATTTACCGATTTAGCCCGAAAGGAGCAGATCACAATTTTGATGGTCAATCACCAGCTAGATATGGCTGAGTTATTTTGTAATCGACTATTGTATTTGCAAGATACTCAGTTACTCCAAGACAGTCCAGCTGAGCAGATTAATTGGCAACAATTACGAGAGAGATTAGTACAAGCAGAAGCTAAAGCATCTCAAGAGTGGGCTTAATCATTTGTTGACAGTTGACGGTTATTTTAATTTTGCCTATTGCCTCTTGTCTATTGCCTATTGCCTCTTGTCTATTGCCTATTGCCTCTTGTCTATTGCCTATTGCCTCTTGCCTATCATGCGTCTAACCTCTCTTGATGTCTTTCGAGGTATTGCCATGGCTAGCATGATTCTAGTCAACAATCCCGGAAGTTGGTCTTATGTCTATCCCCCCTTACTTCACGCTAAGTGGCATGGTTTTACACCCACAGACTTAGTATTTCCTGCCTTTTTATTTATTGCTGGTGTAGCAATGGCTTTTTCCTTAGTCAAGTACACCAATAACAACCAATCCGTATCCCAGGGGTATTGGCGTATTGGCAGGCGATGTGCCATTCTATTTGCCCTAGGCTTACTGCTCAATGGTTTTCCGACTTACAACTGGGATACTATTCGGATTATGGGTGTCTTGCAGCGCATTAGTCTTGCCTATTTCCTTAGTGCTGTAGCAGTGCTAAATCTAAGACGACGGGGTTTGTGGGTACTGACCGGAATAGTTTTGCTAGGGTACTGGGCAGCGATGTCTTTAGTACCAGTTCCTGATTATGGTGCTGGTAATCTGACACCGGAAGGGAATTTTGCTGCCTATATCGACCGTATGGTATTGGGAACAAACCATTTGTATAAACAAGCTCAATTTGATCCAGAAGGACTGTTTAGCACCTTCCCAGCGGTAGTAACTGTCTTGGCTGGCTATTTCGTTGGGGACTGGCTACGCCATCAACCGATACCGTCCCGCACTAGTTTGGGATTAGTACTATTTGGTGTAGGTTGTCTTGGTTTAGGCTGGGTTTGGGATTTCTGGTTCCCAATTAACAAGCAGTTATGGACAAGTTCCTATGTAGTCTTTTCTGCTGGTTGGTCGATGCTGTTACTAGCTGCTTGTTATGAGTTAATTGAAGTGCGGGGATTTCGCAGATGGGGATGGCCGTTAGAAGTAATGGGGTTAAATGCGATTTTTCTGTTTGTCGCATCTGGTTTAGTAGTTCGCATCCTATATCGAACTAAGGTAGGGACAGGTGATAATGCTGTGAGTACCTATACTTGGATTTATGAAAATCTGTTTCGGTCGTGGGCTGGAGCCATGAATGGTTCTTTGATCTTTGCCATAGTCAATGTACTGTTGTGGTGGTTGATTCTCTATGGGATGTATCGGCGACGCTGGTTGATCAGGATTTAATGGTTAAGGGTTAAGGGTTAATGGTTAATGGTTAATTAACCATTAATAAATCTTTTGGGCTGCCAGTTCTGTCCCAAGTTTTGGATTATTCTCGTTTATGCCTTGATTAAACCGATAGCCAACATTGCGAACCGTTTGAATAATGTTGGGTTGTCGAGGATCAGTTTCTATTTTTTTGCGTAGGGCAAGGACGTGGGTATCGATGGTGCGCGGATTGTCAATAGCATTGGGCCAAGCGCGGCGCAATAATTCAGAGCGACTCAAAGGCATTCCCTCTGCTTGGGCGAGTACATAGAGCAAACTAAATTCTTGTGGAGTCAGGTCAATAAACTCTTCTTTGAAGCGGACACGACGCTGGACTAAATCAATTTTGAGATCACCGTAGTCCAGAGACAGGGGAGCTACCGTAATGCGGAGGCGACGAATTAGGGCTTCCACCCGTGCCATAAATTCCTGTATACCAAAGGGCTTGGTGAGGTAATCGTCTGCCCCAGCTTTAAGACCAGTGACGATATCTCTTTCACTATTACGAGCAGACAACATTAAAATTAGAGATTTTCGCTGCTGCTGAAGCCAGCAGCAAAATTCAACCCCATCGCTGTCTGGTAAATCAGAGTCTAGGATAACCAGAGTGGGTTGGCGATGGTGAAAGTCTTCCTTGGCTTGCTCAAGATTTTGTGATTGGTACACCCCATAACCGGATTTCTTCAGGTGCGACCCTAGAAGCGATCGCAAATGAGGGTTTCCTTCAATAATCTGAATTCTAACTGAGCCCACGGCACATTAAAGTCCTCTTAGCCTTAGCCGTTGGTATTTAATCATAGCAAAGGTCAGGTCAACATTCTGTAACAACTGCTACTTATGATCCCGATATTGGCTTGCGTTCTTCCAATACGACTTCCTAGTGGCAGCAAATGGACCAGGTCAGAGGGACAATAAGGAAAATAGTAAAATTTCAATTTACCATTAATTTTAACTGACCATTTTAGATTATAGCATATAAGATGCAATTTAGTCTAGGTAACATAACAAATAATTGAGAAAAGTATTGAGGACTTGCTACTTTTGCTAAACTGAAGTTAAGTTGGCGTATCCGAGTTTCTACTGAGTGAGCCAATACCGCTACTGTTGATACTCAAAATTTCTTAAGACTATGCTGCAAGATCCTCAAGCTATACGCTGCTATCAAAAACTTACTGACTCCCTAGTCGATTTGTGGAATCGAGGTTATAGCTTCGATGAATTGCGGCTATATATCGATGGCTATCTTTCTGCCCTCAAACACACAAATACCCTTGAATCCTATATAACCTACCGCTTAGAAGAAGATGCCATTCGTTATCTTCGTGATCCATCCAACTTTGAGATGGTACCAATGCCGCAGCCAGAAACCGACTACTATTAAACCTTAAACACACAGAACCCCACTGAATCCGATCAAGTCCATGGGAGTACTCATCCTATCCGTTAGCTGGTAATAGGCAATTACCAATTATCCATTACCCATTACCCATTACCCATTACCAAAAAGCGATAGGCTATTCTCTTGAGTAATTAACTGGACTTGATATCAGTGGGTTTTCTTGGCAATCTGCTTTTCCCAAATACCAACTAAATTCTGAACCCTTTCATCCCAACCATACTGGGAAACACACTCCCTACCGTTGCGACCCATTTCCTGTCGCAACGCTGGGTTCTCAATTAATACTTTGAGCTTGTCGCAGAAATCTTCCTGATTCTGGGGAGTGAACAAAAAACCATTCCATCCGTCTTGGATATTCTCCACTACCCCACCTGCTTCAGGAGCGAGCACAGGAATTCCAGCTGCGAAGGCTTCTAATATAGTTAGCCCTCTAGTCTCCTTTTCTGATGCTGTGATATGAATATCACTGTTGACCAAAAGAGCTGGAACATTTTCCGGTGGCACTCTACCCAGTAAGTAACTATTAGGTGTTAACTTGCTTAAGCGGGTAGCAATCTCATCCCGCATCGAACCATCACCAGCAATGATCAGTGCGATTTTGTCACTGTTGACCTCTTGTACAACTCGTGAAAAGGCATTTAGGGTAAATTCCCACCCCTTATCTGGAGTTAACCGACCTAGAAAAATTAACTTAACTTTCCCCTCAACCTCTGGAATATCATAGTTCTTTTCGAAAAACTGTTCTTCCCGTAAACCAGGATAGAATTTACTAGCATCAAAGCCAACTAAATTGGCATGTAGGGTGTTTTTAATGCCCAGATTGATAATTTTTTTATGGGTAATCCGACTAGAAACTAGGGTGACATCATAAGAATTATACACTGAAATCAATATGGTTTTAAAAATAAATTTAATTCCAGCGACGACCAGAGACGGTAGAGAAAAGTAATCTTCGGCATAGTCAATAAAATTAGTCCTAAAAAAACTCACACAGGGAATACCAGCTTTTTTGGCAAAAGCCACCCCAGGCACTCGAAAAAATCCAAAAAACAGTCTTTCTGGTTCATCAACATGAATAATATCGGGCTGGAATTTTTTTAATTCCTGGAGGAGGATTGAATAGGAACTCCTGCGCACCTGACGCTCAAAGTCCAAGTCCATGAATGAGGTACTCGGTAAATTGATGATTCTCACTCCAGGCAGGATTTGACCAGTATAATCTCGCCAATTGGGATAGACATGTTCTAAAGCACTGTACTCAGGACAAAATAACAACACCTGGTGTCCCCACTGACTCAGTCGTTGTAGCCTAGATAATCCACTAACTGTTACGCCATCAATGACAGGCAAGAATCCAGAGGTGATAATAGCAATTTTCATAGGTGAATAGAATTATCCCACTCAGAGCGTGTTTAATTTTTAGGGGCAAAGCATTGACGATGCGTCCCAATTGTTGCATAAATCATGTCAGAACAGGTAAGGCAAATGTGATCAGGAGAGGGAATTGAGGAAGAGCACAACAATTCTATCTTCTCTATCTTCCCCATCTTCCCCTGAACCATGATCAGTATCTGTATGTAAATACTTCGCCCATCCCAGGAGTTAGGAAACGTTTCATACCAAATCCGGGTTAATTACCCCCTTTTTCAGCAAAAAGCATGAGGAGCTTCAGGAGCTTCAGGAGCTTCAGGAGAACAGGAGAAAGAATGCTGGAATCATAACGGGGGTTTTTGGAGCGAATTTGGTATCAAACACTAGTCGAAGTAGTTAAACCTAGGTTAGGGTGAATCGCATCCGGCAGTTCCTTTTCCACTCGCCGTATGGGTGGATATCGATAAGCGATAAAGCTTGCCAGGATGTTCAGAATTCCCATCAACAGCAACAGCAAGCCCATCCCACGCCCTGGACCAACTCCAATGATATGCCCAATACTACCTGCTAACAGTCCATCGGTAGCCATCATCGGTTCTAAAACATGATCGACTAACGGTCCGGTTAGCATGTGGGCAAGGATCAATAAGGAGTTTTCGATGGCCAGTTGTAAGGCGAAGACCCGTCCTTGCAGATTAGCTGGGACTTTGTTCTGCCAGATAGTTTGATTACAGCTAACGATAATGGGTTGAGCAAATAAAACACCAAACGCTCCAAGAGCAGCTAAGTTCACAGAAGCGCGGCACCCACCTAAAAGTAAGAACAAGCCTTGCAGGATTACAAAGCTAAAAATACCGTATATCCTGGGCTTGGGTCCTCCCCAGGTAGTCATGACCAAGCTACCAATAAGCATCCCACAACCGCCAATAGATAAAATGACCCCAAGTTCAGCACTGGAGGCAAAGCTTAACACCAGTGGCCAGAACAACACCTGAAGAATACCCATAGTGAAGTAGACCACGGCAAAGAACATCAGCAACCCTTGCAGTCCTTGCCGTTTGGCAATGTAACGCCAGCCTGATACTAGATCTTGGCGCAGTTGGGAGAAGTGGGCTTGCTTTTGATGAGTGTGATGGCTAGACTGGAGATGGGGAATCTGAACGCTTAGCAATGTCGCTAGGGCAAAGATGAATGTGATGAAGTCTATTAATAGAATTCCCTGCAAGTGAATGGTCTCCAGCAGCACACCCGCCAAGGTCGGTCCAAGAATCTTGGCAGTTGCCCTAGAGGCTTGCATCATGCCATTAGCACGGCTAAGATGTTCTTGAGGCATCAGCTGAGTCGTAGCTGCTGTATAGGCTGGCAACTGGAAAGCCTTAAACGTTGAACTGATTGCTACGACTAGGTAAATGTGCCAGATGTCTAACCTGCCCGAGAACACCAGAGCCATAACCACCAGTGTGCTAGCCCCTGCCACGGAGTCGCTGAGAATCATCGCCCAGCGTCTATTCCACCGGTCTACGAATGTACCAGCTATGGGTGAGATAATAATATTGGGTAGGTGAATAAATAAAGAAATTAGGGCAAATTGGGTGATTGAACCAGTAGTCTGGTAAGCCCAAACGCCCAGAGCAAATTCGGTAAGATTAGACCCCAGAAGGGATACTAGCTGTCCCAACCAGATCAGAAAGAAAATCTGCATTTATTGTGTCTTTTTCTACTTTACTCGTCGTTATACTCCGCCATCGGCGGGATTATTGTACCTTTTATACATGAATGACTGAACCCCTTGCCAGTTCCCGCTAAGCTTACACCTTGATGGGTAAAACAGTCTAGCTCGGGGAAAAAGACTGTTGTAGGTGGGCTTACTGATATATCTAGTATGGTGGCAAGTTTTATGTTTGACGGTACCCTTGATGATTACTATTTGTGACATTTTTGCTTAGATTGTGGTGACATTGTGTTGATGCAAACCGCGAGAGAGGGAACCACGGCAGTCGCTCATGGTTTGAAGTTACCGTAAGACAGNTTATCTACCTGGACGAAGATAGTCCAGTGCTTGATTTGCCTCTGGTCAAAGGCGATCGCATTGTCCTGTAGGGGGTGAACAGATGACTACCTTTACCCAATCAACAGCACAGGCGCTCTACTTTTTACCTGAATCCGTTAACCCTACCCTGCCCTATAGCATTGGGTTTTGGGTGAAGGGCGGATCGATAGAAGGTTCTCAAACCCTTTCCCTGGAAGAAACTTGGACAATAAAGAAGGGAGTATATCTATTTCTCAAAGCTGTGCCAGAGGGGAATGATGCCATAGACCCTTCGGTGTTGAGCGAACGCATTCGTGAATTTCTGATTACACCTTCGGTACGCAATACCCGGTTTTTGTGGATTGACAACCCAGAGGAGTTAGTCTCTCGCTGGCGATTTCATGCCCTGACCCTTTCTCCAACAGATACTGTAGAGCGACTGACCTTTTTCAATTTCCGCAACTATGAATTAGCGATCGCTAGTGGTGTAACTTGTCAGTTGAACGCAACCAAAGACGGATTTGTGTTTGCCCTCGATCCGTCTCTACACAACCTCCCTAGCACCGAGACTGAATCACCGGAAACTGAATCACCGAAAAGTGACCCGTTTTATTTGTCCACAGGTTATGGTGCTAATCAACTCAAAGGGATTGAGGTCAATGAAGCAGGGGAAGCGATTCCGCAAAGCGGAGGCTACGCGATCGCATTACCCTTTAGCGGAGAGTTGGCCGGTTGCCTGGCCTTTGCCCTGACCTTGCAAAACCCATCTCCTGGCACAGCCTCCTTTGAGGAACTGGTCTATCTGGATATTACCCTGCGGATGTTTTTCAAATCCGCAAACTCCTTACTAGACCAGAATGACCCCTTGTCTGGTTTTGCAGGATTGAATAGCGACCAGGAATTTCTGATTTCTAGCCATCGATATCCTTTTCTGGGGGAAGATAGCGATGCTGCCTCCCATTATTCTCAGCAGGGGGATGGTAGCCAAAATCTGACCTTATATAGCGCCCTAGATCCACTGCAACCGTTGAATAGCGATCGCACTTACTTTGCTTTTGTAGAGCCAGGAAACTCTACTATTTCGGATTTATCCTTGCCTTCTTGTTATCGCACCAATTTGGGATATTCCATCCATGTTACTCCCCATGGTCATGGGGACAGTAGGCTAATCTTTGCAGAGCGTCCAGGGCAGAATTCTAGCATCTTTGGTTCACCCTTGTATCTAGTCCCCCAAGGGAAATTTACCCTCTCGGTTCCCAATTACGAGAGTACCCCCATCCCCAGTGCTCAGGAATTCCCGATACGAGATGAAGATAACTTCTTGTGTGGATTAGCGGGGATTGAATACATTCAACTGTCGAGTCAACAGGTTAATATTCTGCATCTGGAAGCTGGAAAACCGACCTTTGCGCCGGATTTCGTTCCGGAGCAAATTGTAGAAACCAATGAAGCTGGCCAGCGTCTAGAATCGGGAACAACTACAGCTTGGGGATATATTGAATATGACCAAGTAACGAATTTGCCGGTCTATTTTTCCCAACCCAAGCAGTCCTTGCTGTATCGAGCATCAACGTTCCAGGATGGAAACCAAGACCCAACTGATGATCCTCTAACGTTTTTGGAGGTTCCCGTTACAGGACTGCCAAGGGGAGAATATTTACCCTTGTTTCCCTATGGTGGAGTAACTGGAACCCTGGCGCACTATCAGCAAATGGAGGAACAAATCCTCAATCCCCAGCGCCGCAAACAAATTAAAATTGTTGCTGAAACAGACACCACTCAACTTACCGGTGAAGCTCAAGGAATACTAGGACCCGGGACATCAAGTACCCCAGCATTCAGTGCCTTGAGTAGATCAGCTACCCCTGAAGCTCAGGCCATGACAGCTGTTGCTGCCACTACCTCAACAACGGAAACCATCACCGGTACAACTTCCCTGGGATTGTTGGCAACCTATTCCTCTGATTATCAAACCCTCAATAGCCTATTACTGGCAAAGGATACCGACAATGATGATGTTAGTTTGCAGGACTTAGAACGGGGTTCATCCCTCCGTTCAGCTTTCCAGTCCAGTCAGATGTTCCTGGTGATCACTGACCCCACTTCCCTAAAAACCTTTGATACCAATGAACCTCCTCAAGTTATCAAAGAGCATTTTCAGAACAACCAACTAACTATTCAAGGGTGGACCTTCGATCTTAATCCAGACAATTGGCGACAGGGCACAGGGGATACGGATACGGTCTTACTGTTTAAGTTCCTAGATAAGGCCCTGATTGATATTCTCAAGGATACCGCCCTGTGGGAACAACCGGAGGTATTTGTCGGGACGGCAACTGATGCCGAGGAACGGGTCAAGGAAATTAAAGCAGTACGCGATCGCTTAGTGACATTCTTTGAAAATGCGAACGCAACGGCCAACGACCCCAATGCTGCTGAAAAAGACCGGGATAATGCTGCCCCTCTAGCCCGGGTTGGCAGCAGCACCTTTTGGTCAGGGATGATCGCGTTAAATGTCAAGCTGCCAGCGGGGACAGGACTGCCTCAAGACTTGAAAGCCCTAGAATGTGGCATACAAGACCAGGATAACTTCTACGCTCAGTATGTCGGGAGTAATGGCACCCCGATTTTGCCCCAAAATGGGGAATTGGTAGCGGAACAGTCTTCCCTGTTTGGATTGCTGGACTATCAAGACAACTCCGTGCCAGAAACCGGTCCCTTGGGCTATGCCTTCCAGGTGGCCAACTTACGGGTGCAGTTCCAAAATTCACAAATCACGGCATTTTCCAGTCAGGTCAATCTTACCCTAGATAAACTCTTTGACGAAGCTACCCAATTACTCAATAGTCGCTCAGGACGGAATATTGTCATTCTCCAGGGCTTTACGGAAGAACACGATGGGGTGATTACCTATAGCTTTAGCTTTAGCGGCGAGAACTATTTTGCCCTACCCGATAGTCATATTCTCAATAATGTTGACATCGTTAAGGCCACTTTTTCCACAGATCCCCCAGGCAATGATACTACACTCACCGTTGGACGATTTACCCTCTGGGGCCGTCTCAATTTCCGTGACCTAGAGACCTTTGATGGATTCTCCTTTGGCTCAGATACTTCCCTGTCCGATGACGTGTTAAGTGCCAGCAACCTGGTCAACCGCAGTGCCCGTGCTCTGGAAGACGATTATCAGGTAGGGATTGATACTCTCAATCAAGCATCAGCGGAGTTGCAGCAAAAACTGGATGAGCTAGCCAATAACGAACAATTCCTCCAGTTCTCAAAGCTGAGTATTGTGATGAACTGCAAGCATACCAATGGTGCCCAGGATATCACCTTTAGTGTGGATCCTGGGCAAATTGCCTTTGATTTCGCTCGCAGTAAAGCCCGCCCCCATAGTCTCTACAGCAAATTTCCCCTCAAGCTGACTAACTTCGTCTATCTCGACCCTGCTCAACCTGATAACAAGCCTCAAGGGTATCTTACTGTGAAAACTCCCTTGGGCAGTGGTTCTATGCCCGACAGTGGCTTTGGTTTTAATTTCGAGTTTAATTTGGGTAGTTTAGGGGCATTGTCGGGATCAGCTCAGTTTGTGGTTAATCTGTTGATTATCTGGGAACCGAATCAGGATGGTTCCCAGGAGGGAGCAACAACCTTTGTGGGATTGAGGCTACCGGGAATTGGTGGGGATGTGCTCGGTTTTCCTCTCCAGAGTGTACTGAAGCTGTCCTTCAAGACGGTGGAATTATTGGTTGATTCGACTAACGCTTCTGGTACAGCTTACTTGTTGAAAATTAAGAAGGTTGCTCTTAAGTTTTTTGTCCTCTCATTTCCCCCCAATGGACAAACCGAAATTGTTATCTTTGGCAATCCTGATGCCACGGATAGTAATGATGCCGTTGGCTGGTATGCTGCCTATGCCAAGTAATCTAGCAATTATCATAGCTATGAGGTACATAATTTATGGCTTTTAGGGAACAGGGAACAGGGAACAGGGAACAGGGAACAGGGAACAGGGAACAGGGAACAGGGAACAGGGAACAGGGAGCAGGGAGTAGGGAGTAGATAAGAGCAAAGAGGGAAGAGGGAAAAAAATTTGTACCTCATAGCTACGAAAAACGCTATAACCAATAGGTTGAATTTAATTTAGATAAACAGGAGATACGATGGCAGAGGAGAAAATCCCAAATTATCAAGATATTAACGATATTCCAACGTTTATGGAGGAAGTAAAGACTACCTATAGCATTACTGAAGAATTGCCCATCACCTTATCTGACAATCATCCATTATCTGATATGTGGGCAAAACCGATTACTGTTACGGAAGGTACCTCACCGGATCCTTGTTATACGGCTACTGGTTCAATTATTGATGAGTTTCCCTTCAATTTTGCCAAGGATTTTCCCTTTTGATACCGAAGGCGGTCAAAATTAACAAGCAGACTAACAAGCTAGCTATAGCACCTTGGGAAATATAATTACGCTGCTGTTCTACTGAAGGGAAGTCTGCGTAGTAAATCTCGGTTTCAGGAGCGTAGTTGTTGAGGACTCCGGTTTCATCAACCGTGGTGTACATAGTGGACTTGGTCATGGTGTCAGTGCTGAAAGTCATTTGGTTTTTTCTCCTTTCGTCTGTGTTTTACAAGCTTTGGGTCAAACCCTTAAAGCATTGCTTGATTAGGAATTGGGCAGAGAGTTGCTAGCAAAAGCATCCATGGCATAGGCCGGAGTGCGATCGCTATAGTCAGTGTCTTGACCAGTCACAGATTTAGCCAGTTTGTTGAAAGAATCACTACGCCAGTTGCGCTCATGGATGGGCTTGGTTTGCTCACCACGGAAGTAAGCTTGAGTACCAATTACCGCAGCAGCAGTCCAACCAACAATTAACAGTGCAATTACAATAGTCATCATTTTCTCCTTTGTGTTTTTTACAAGCTAGTGGTCAAATAAGTAACGAATGGTTTAGCTGATACCGAAGGCAGTCAAAATTAACAAGCAGACTAACAAGCTAGCTATAGCACCTTGGGAAATATAATTACGCTGCTGTTCAAGTGTTGGGAAGTCTGCGTAGTAAATCTCGGTTTCAGGAGCGTAGTTGTTGAGGACTCCGGTTTCATCAACCGTGGTGTACATAGTGGACTTGGTCATGGTGTTAGTGCTGAAAGTCATTTGCTTTTTTTCTCCTTTCGTCTTTATGTAAATAAATATAACACTATGTAAACTTTTGTTTCAATAGCTTGACAGGAACTTTTTGTAGGGTTAGCCGTATAGGTGTAGGTGTAAAAACCCGACAAAAAGGTAAAAAGCCTAAATTTTGAAGATTAAGCAAGAGTAAATAGGCGTAATTACTGCTAATTACGCCTATAAAACCAAATAATCGCTGCTAATCCTTATTTATAAGTGTTTAAATCTAAGTCTTTAAGTCTAAGTGTTTAAGTCTGAGTGTTTAAGTTCTTACTTTCGGCATATATCTTTGGGAATAGATGGCATACCCCCAGCCCGATCCTACTCAGCCTAAAGATGAGGAGTTGATAGGCTGATCAGATGTGTAGCAAGATGTTTGGACAGGAGTGACTGGGTAAGTCCTGTTGATAGAAGCAAATGTTTTGGCAAAAAAGTAACTTCAGATATAGCGTTTCTTATACCTATGAGGTAAACAGGGTTTTTTCCCACTTCTGACTTCCCTGCTCCCAGCTCCGTTCGCACCTCAAGCAGCGTCTGGCTCTGCCAGTAAGCGTGGCCCACGGCCTTAGCTCCCATTAACCGGCGTAAGTACCTCACCCAATTGAGAACTGCTATATGCGATCGCATTTCAAGAGCCCATGATTGGACAGCAGCAAAGGGTGGCAAGGATCATGCCTACCCTTTTGATTACTCCTACAATTGATCACTCCTGCAACAGAGTCTTAGACACAATTCTGGTTTTCTTACGATCAGCTTCTGAGAGGTCTTCCCCAGTTTGCAAAATCGTAGCATTAGTTTGCAGTACCGTTGCGGCTCCTTTATCCCCCATCTGGATAGCAGTTTTTGCCGCAGTTTGTAACATGGTGGCAGCCCCGACGCGATCGCCCTGCTGTAATTTCGTTTCCGCAATTTGAGTCTGACGATATTTAGCTAAAGCTAGAATATGCTTCTGTACCTCAGGATTGGGAACTGGTTGATAAGCCTCCTGGAAATTTGCCTGGACTGGCACGATTTCCGAGAGTAACTCTTGGGCACCACTGGATGGATCATCATATTTGACTTGTACATGGGCAATGGTTTGACGACCCTCTGGCATTTTCCCAACATACAAGTTAGCGAGAATCACCCGTTGTGAATCAGTCATCAAATCTCCCAAACGTACCATAAAGCGATCGCCTTCTGATTGTGCTGGGAGTTCAATCGCATCTGGTTCTACTTGGGCGATGGGTTTGAGTTCTGCTAACCGCACTTTTGGCATTAAATCCAACAACAGATAAGCATTAGTTAAGCCAACAGACTGCATGCGGTTGAACAAACGTGCAAACTCACTCAGGGCTTGCTCTGGTTCTTCAATGTAAGACAAGCTACCAGTAGCAATATCCGCAATTTTTTCCAAAATATCTTGGTTCCAGTTGGCACCGAATCCCAGACTGTTGATAGTCAAGTTATTTTCAGCAGCCAGTTCAGCTAATTTTATGCAGCTTTCATTGTTTCCATGTTCGTTTTCCCCATCAGTGAGGAGAAACACCTGAGATACCGTGTCTTGTTTAGCTTTAATTAATTCTTTAACCCCTAGCTTTAGACCTTCATCAATGGCAGTACCCCCATCAGCCCCAAGTCGGTTAATCTTTCGTTTGATTTGGTCTAGGTTGCCCATCGGTTGATTGCGAACCAGCACTTTCGCTCTGTGGTCAAAGGCCACAATCGAGAGGCGGTCATCCGGTTGCAGGCGCTCAATTAACCCTACTGCTGCTTGCTTGACAGTTTCCAGAGGCTGTCCATGCATGGAGCCACTGTGGTCGAGTACCAGACACAAATTCAACGGTACATTTCGACTGGAGGAAGCAGCGATCGCAGAAATCGCCATGGATAACTGACGCTGACTACTCGGTTGATTAGCATCAATATTAGTATCGTTAAGGGCTGGGTGCAAACCAACTTTCATTTTAGATAGCTCCTCAGGCAGCAAGGGTAATTGATAATGGGTGTAGGGGCATCAGCCAACATGGGTCGAGCCATTGAGCTGCTTACAATAACCCCATATAAGGCAGTTTTCCCCCATGTTACAGTTTTTACCTTTCGGGGGCTAACCGGCACGAAGAAAATCACGAAGAAAGTATGGCAAGCTACACTGGTTAAAGATAGTGCCATTATTGCAGCCCCAAATATCATGAAACGACCCATCCAGGCTGTTCAATCTACCTACTATGGTAGACCTGCCTACCGCACGCCGCCACCAGACTTACCCTCGCTGTTGTTAAGTGAGCGGATTGTATATTTGGGTATGCCCTTGGTGAGTGCGGTAACAGAATTAATTATTGCCGAACTGTTGTATTTACAGTACGACGACCCGGACAAGCCCATTAAAATTTACATCAATTCCACCGGCACATCCCGTTACGATGGCCAACCTGTGGGTTTTGAAACCGAAGCCTTTGCCATCTGTGACACCATAAATTACATCAAGCCCCCTATCCACACTATTTGTATTGGTTCAGCCCTTGGGATGGCAGCGATGCTACTCTCCGCAGGAACTAAAGGCTGTCGGGCAAGTTTACCCAATGCCACTATTGTCCTACATCAGCCCAGGAGTTATGCCCAGGGTCAAGCCACGGATATCCAAATTCGTGCTCAAGAAGTTCTGACCAATAAGAAGACGATGCTCGATATCCTGTCTCGCAATACCGGTCAAGACCAAGAAAAAATTGCCAAAGATATGGATCGGTTCCTTTACATGACACCTCACCAAGCCCAAGAGTATGGTCTGATCGACAGGGTGCTAGAACCTCAAGAGGTTGATAGTCAGATTCCTGCTGGTATTACTTAGGTCGTAAGCTATCAGCAATCAGCAATCAGCAATCAGCAATCAGCTTATTCGGATCAGTAAAACCAGCAGGGATTTTCAACCAGCCGTATAAGTGCACCCGATGCTTGTTTACTACCTCCCGTTGATTAGCATGATAGCTGACGGCTCACGGCTGATAGCTGAATGCTTACATAAATTGATCAATCTTTACATGCCCTTTTCCACAATCTAGTACTAACTCGGAGCAAATTATGCCAATTGGTGTGCCCAAAGTTCCCTACCAGATGCCAGGAAGTCAGTATACTGAGTGGATTGACATCTACAACCGTCTCTACCGGGAACGGATTATTTTTCTAGGCAAAGAGGTGGATGACGAAATCACCAACCAGATCATTGCGGTAATGCTATATCTCGACTCTGAAGATAATAGCAAAGATATTATCCTCTACATAAACTCTCCTGGTGGTTCAGTCACCGCAGGCATGGCAATATACGATACCATGCAGCATATCAAATCCGATGTAGTAACCGTTTGTGTTGGTCTAGCTGCCTCTATGGGGTCGTTCCTGCTAGCTGCAGGTAAAAAAGGAAAACGAATAGCTTTGCCTCACTCCAGGATTATGATTCACCAACCCTCTGGGGGAACCCGTGGACAAGCTACGGATATTGAGATTGAAGCTAGGGAAATTTTGCGGATCCGCCATCAACTCAATGAAATCTACGCCCAAAATACCGGTCAATCCCTAGAGAAAATCGAAAAAGACATGGATCGGGACTTTTTCATGTCAGCGGATGAAGCCAAGGAGTATGGCTTGATTGACCAAGTCATTGATCAGAGAGCACCCTAGACTGTTGCTCTGGTAAATTTGATCAGGACTTACGCCGCCAAGCCGGTTATTAACGGTAATTACACTTTGATTTATCATCAAAAACCGGGTTGTAACCGTCTTGGTGCGTAAGGGCTGTTTGATGATCTGGTGATGAAGTAGTATAAAGGGAAAAGTAGTAACATTATTCAGCAGGGTACTCTATATATAAAAAGCAGATAAGTCTGTCTAAACGCTTATTGATTACTTATCCCATTGATGAATCTGGCTGATTGTTATCGCTTATTGGGTGTAGGTCCAGGAGCGAAGCAGGTTGAAGTAAAGGAGTCTTATCGGCGTCTGGCACGTCGGTATCATCCTGATATTAACCCTGGAGACAAGCTTGCCCAAGAAAAGTTTATTCGGTTTACGGAGGCTTATAAGCTTCTCCTCACTGCTATTGATGAGTCTGACCGTGAACCAGTCTTAACCTCCGCCACTAGCTTTGGTAATCACAGTAATCAGCCTGG
This sequence comes from Moorena sp. SIO3B2, assembly GCF_010692525.1. Taxonomy (NCBI): domain Bacteria; kingdom Bacillati; phylum Cyanobacteriota; class Cyanophyceae; order Coleofasciculales; family Coleofasciculaceae; genus Moorena; species Moorena sp. SIO3B2. The sequence continues at coordinate 33,652 of NZ_JAAHHE010000007.1, read as the reverse complement.
GGACTCACCTCCGCCAACCTCAACTTGGGTCACGCCTAAGCCACCATCCGTTGAGTCCAATCAACCCCTCTCAGCAGTTGAACAACAGCTGAAGTGGGATTCCTATCATCAACTCCAGCAATTGCTTCGGGAGCGACGGTTGATGAGAGCGATCGCATTAGTAGAAGCCTTGGCTCAAAGAATGCCCCAAGACCCAGAAGTGCGTCAGTGGCAAGCGATCGCTTATCAAAGTTGCGCAAGACATTTGGTTAAACAGCACAAGCTGGATAAAGCTAGAAATTATCTCAAAAAAGCCCTCAAGACTGACCCCTACAATAAGTCTCTCTCGGCTGAGATAGAACAGGATTTTCGTTTGATCGAGCAGATGATATAACGCTACGCGCAAATCAGAAAAGTGAAATGGTTTTCTAATAAATATCTTTAGAGTTAGCATTCAAGTAAGGACGCTTGATATCAATTCCAAGCAAAGAAAAGTTGTGGAGGATAAAATTCATCCGACCTTCTGCAGAGTCGTGACCTTGTAGCCAAGCTTCTAGTAACGCATTAGCAACAATTTGGCAGCGATTCATCCCAAAATCTTCTTTAGGCGTAAATTTATAATCAGGTTCTTCTGATAGAGCCAGTCCTGGTAACAGCTGCTTCGTAAACAGAGGCACCCCTTCCATAAAATAGGCTTTGTGTTGAGTATAAACAGTCTTAAGGATGGGTTTAACTGTTTTATAATTGCCCTTTTCAAAGCACAGAACCCCTGAATCATAACGCCCGTAGTCAGAAGGATTGTATAGCACCTTAAACGTGAACGGAATTTTGACTCGGTTCAATCCCTCAGTGATAGCTTTCATAACAGCAACTGCACCTTCAGGACTCAGATTAAAATAGACATTTACTGTCTGGTGTTCACCATCTGAATGGCAAGGATTAACTCGACCAGCATTCCCAACCGCTACATAGAATCCGTTTTGCACTAAATTAGGGGGCATCCGGATTGCCACTAAGCTCCCTATAGTAGCAGCCCTATCAATCGGTTGTAAGTGGAAATCACGCCTAATGTGCAGAATTAGACCCTTCTTTTCCACAGCCAGACTACCATCACTTTCCTGCCTTAGCACTAACCACCCTGGATCAAAGTAGCCTTGAGAGTGATTACTTTCGCACAATCGCTGGCAAAACTCTAGGTTAAGCCCCCTTACCGTATTGTTCTCCAAATCATCGTCAAGTGCCCAACCATTTGAATTGTGATCCGCTGGAAGAGTAGTTTGATAAGAGCCGTGGTAGTAGATACGGTAGAGAAACGTTCGTAGTTGCAGGCTTAGATAGGTATTCTGGATCTTTAAGGGTAGTTGCTGAAAACGAGCTACCACTTCATCAGGAAGTTCCAGGGGTTTGTACTCTGGATGAGTAATATAGAAATTAGATTCAATCTGAACATTGTTAAGAATGTCATAAAAAACATCAAGCAATCCAGGTATAGAAGAATCGAGTCGTTGATTTCGTAGAGTATCCAGTAATTGCATAATCAAGACCAATAGACTTAGGCAGGAATACGGCTAGGAAAAGTGAGTTCAGATTCTGTGATGCCAAAAACAATCGAGATTGATTGCTCTGGATGGCATAACAAGGTCTTAGCAACCTGAAGCATACAGATACCTGTGTTGTCAAAGGGTTTGAGGTGATTGATCTTTAAATGAATTTTGCGAATCAAGACAAACCCAGCAAATTGCATCGCTCGTCTCAAAAAATTCTGACGTCGCTCAATAATTTCTGGAAAGTGAGCCAAATAAGCTTGAGTTAGAGTAACAAGGCTAGGTTGAATTACCTCAAGGGGAGTTGTGGCTAGACGCAAAGCAGTTTCAACATCGATTGCTGTACTGATCACCAAGCTACTCAGCCAAATTTGTAGATAGCTGGCGATAATGGTTCCTAAATCTAAGCTCGGATCTCCCCAAGTGAATTTCTCCCAATCAATTACTCTAACCATGCTTGTCGCTTCTGGCTTGTTTGTAGAGAGGCATTGCTCCCAATCAAGGTGCAGTAATATGTTTTTCAGTTTTAGGTCATTGTGGATCAAACAGCAAGGCTCCCAAACTTGGTTAAGTTCTGCGATCGCTTTCCCTAAACTCTCGTAGCGCTGATAAAGTCTAAAAAATTCAAGAGAATCTTCACAATAGACCCCAAAAACTTCTGGTTCAATTCGTTCTAACCTTTCAAGAAAGTCAACCTCTTCATCAATCGGTAGCTGTTTAGCATTAGAGTTCAAGAAGTCTTTATATTCCTGACAGTCTAGAGTCGTGCGATGGATTGTGGCTATAGTAGCTCCGATCTGGCTAGCGATATCAATAGGAAAAACCTGATCTTTACTATAAAAATACGCTAAATCAGAATAGTCATTAAGATAGTTAAAAACCAGAATTGAGCGAATTAAATCAAAATGAATCGCCTCGGAGATTAGTGGGCGAATAGAGCTTAGATCTGGAAACTCTTGTAAAAACTCATAAAAAAGCCATTCGTACCAAAAATCACCATTAGTTTTCCCTTCATGATCGTGACGCTCTTGCTTAATCAGAAAATAGCGATCCTCTGTGAAACTCACGAGCAAATTAAAGTTTTTGCCGGATTTTGCTTCAATCTGGAGCAGAGATTGCTGATTTTGCTCACAAATACCCTCTTCGATTAGATACTGAAAAATGTTTTTAGAGCTTAACAAAAAAGTCATTAAAAACTACGGATTGCAACTAATGGTTGATAAATTAACCCAGGATAACGCTAGTCATATGAGATGGGAATTGGGAAGAAGCGAATGGGCAATGTTAAAGAAATTATCCATTACTCATTCCCTAATCAGGATGTATTGGTAGCAAGTAAAAGCGTGAATTGGTATTAACTAGAGCTACCACCACGCTTCTGAAAGAATCCTGGAATTATGAAGATAAATTTGTTGAAAATGTTAACGTTTTGGTTAACGACTGCAGTACCACCCTTCTTAGGGATCGCGATCCCTTCCAAGTTCACGTCATTACTAATGATAATAGGCTGGCCATTGCCGAAAAAGTCATTAAAGTCTTTGATGTTAGCGGGGCGGCGTTTGCGGCGGCGTCCGCTACTGTCGTCACCTCCTTCAATCTTGTTGAGCTGATCTTCCGACACATCTGTCATGAAGTCCAAATCTTTGATAGAATCGATGAAGCTTTCCGAAGTTGAAAACAGAGCCGAACCAGCAGGACGCTGATTATAAATTTCCATCTCATCCATATTGAGTACTCTCCCTTTTCAAAAGGTTTAATTTGGGTGAAATTAGCTCTAGAGAATCGATCCAGTAATGACGATTATGGGTAGGCATTAAACATCAGGGCAATCATATATATATCGCCCAAAGTTTAGTTATTCGTTCCGCAGCCAGTAAAGCAGTTTCCCTTCCCAGTTAGGAAGAGTTTTGTTCCTAAACCCTAGAGGTTTGGTGAAGGGTAAAGTAGACTTTGCCAATCCAGAGTAAAATCCTTCACCTATTCTTACTCGATTAACTCTCTAGTGCCAAATTTATTGATGTAATGATTGGTTGTTGAAACCAACCTAGTTGTATTTAATTTAAGATAACTATATAAATTCCTGCTGTCTCGCCATTGTGGCGCAAAGGTTTTTTGAAGGTTAACCGGTTGAAGGTTAACCGGTTGTTCGCCAAAGGCGTTCCCGTAGGGTAGGTTAACAAGTTGAAGGTTAACCGGTTGAAAGTTAACAAGTTGAAAGTTAACAAGTTGAAAGTTAACCGGTTGAAGGTTCTTCACTGTTGAAGGTTCTTCACTGTTGAAGGTTAACCGGTTGAAAGTTAACCGGTTGTTTGCCCTGGGCATCCCTTGTAGGGTAGGTTGAAAGTTATTTACTGTTGAGGGAACAGGGAACATGGAACAGAGGGTTAACAACTTGAAGATTAGAACCTGCAACCTGCAACCTGCAACCTGCAACCTTAAACCTTCAACCTGCAACCTTCAACCTGCAACCTCCAACCTGCAACCTTCAACAACCTGCAACCTTCAACCTGCAACCTCCAACCTGCAACCTTCAACAACCTTCAACAACCTTCAGCAACCTGCAACCTTCAACAACCTTCAACCTTCAACCTTCAACCTTCAACAACCTCCAACCTTCAACAACCTCCAACCTTCAACCTTCAACCTTCAACCTTCAACAACCTTAAACCTTCAACCTTCAACAACCTTAAACCTTCAACCTTCAACAACCTTGGCCAAAAGGCCACGCTACGCGAACAACCTTGGCCAAAAGGCCACGCTACGCGAACAACCTTCAACAACCTTAAACCCAAATAACCTTAAATCTTGCAAGTTAAACCACCAGTCTTTTGGCTAAAGCGTAGGTTTTCGCCATAGTCCACCGGACAATCAATCACCGTAGGCACATCTTGAGCTAATGCTTCTTGTAGGGTAGGAATCAACTCATCCACTGAATTGACACGATAGCCTTTTAGTCCCATACTTTCAGCAAATTTGACAAAATCTGGATTGCCAAAATTCACAAAAGCCGACTCACCAAAGTGATTTTGTTGCTTCCAATCAATCAAGCCATAGCCACCATCATTGAAAATCAGTGTCACAAAGGCAGTCTCTACTCTTAGTGCTGTTTCAAGTTCCTGGCAATTCATCATAAAGCCCCCATCACCAGTCACTGCCACGATATTCCGATCTGGGTAAACCAGCTTAGCCGCTACTGCTCCTGGCAAAGCAATCCCCATGGCTGCGAAACCATTAGAAATGATACAGGTATTGGGACAATCACAATGGTACTGACGAGCCATCCACATCTTGTGAGCTCCTACATCAGAGATCACAATATCTTCTGGTTCCATGACCTGGCGTAGGTCATAGATCAGTTTTTGCGGCTTGATCGGAAAGCCTTCATCATTAGCATACTGTTCGTAGTCCTCTCGGATTTCCGACCGCAGTTCAGCAGCGGATGGTATCGGTTTACCTTCCCGGTCTCCCTGCTTCATAATTTCCTTGAGAGAGTCAGAAATATCCCCCACTACCTCCACTAAAGGAATGTAGCTTTTATCAATTTCTGCTGGACTGGCACCGATATGAATAATGGGAATCTTGCCCTCTGGATTCCACTTTTTCGGAGAATATTCAATCAAATCATATCCCACCGCAATCACCAAATCCGATTGCTCAAAAGCACAGGTGATGTGGTCCCGTTGTTGTAATCCCAGGGTCCACAAGGCCAGGGGATGAGTATAAGGAATACACCCTTTACCCATGAAGCTATTGACCACTGGAATATTCATCCGGGTGGCAAATTGGGTTAGGGCTTCAGCAGCATTAGCACGAATTGCGCCATTACCCGCCAAGATTAGGGGATTTTTCGCCTTAGAAATTGCCACAGCTGCCTTACCCAAACTACGGAAAGACGCAAAGGTTTTTTCCCGACCATCTTTGCCTAGGGGTTGGCTATTGACTGGCATGGCCGCAATGTTTTCTGGCAAATCTATGTGTACCGCTCCTGGTTTTTCGGTCTGAGCGAGTTTAAACGCTTTACGGACAATTTCTGCGGTCGTATCAGGGCGGACAATTTGCCGGTTCCACTTAGTCACTGGAGCAAACATTGCCACCAAATCCAAGTACTGGTGGGACTCAATATGCATCCGGTCTGTTCCCACCTGACCAGTTATCGCTACTAGAGGTGCTCCATCCAAATTGGCATCAGCAACCCCAGTCATTAAGTTAGTTGCCCCTGGACCAAGGGTAGACAGGCAAACTCCAGCCTTTCCTGTCAGCCGTCCGTAAACGTCTGCCATAAAGGCTGCTCCCTGTTCATGACGAGTGGTAATAAATTGAATTGAAGAATGTCTAAGAGCTTCTAGAACATGGAGATTTTCTTCTCCAGGTAGTCCAAAAACGTACTCGACTCCTTCGTTTTCTAAGCAATTTACCAATAGTTCAGCGGTATTCATGTCACCCATATCTAATCATCCCTGGTATATATAGTTTTGGTATCAAAATAATCTTTGATTGTAAAAATTCCTGTTTAGATTTCTTTTGAGATTCCTTTTTAGCTTTTTCTATTAGCCTTCGTCCATATTTGTTATTAGTTCATGACAAGCGATGCAGAGGTGCGACCCGTGGCGAATTTAATTCGCCAACGGAAAGCGCACCTAAGCGGTCTTGGGGGTTTCCCCCATGAGCGACTGCATCAAGACAAGGATTTAGCATTTGAGATCCGGTGCATCCCAATTTTTCAGAAGTCAGTAGGGATCGAGCAATGTTAAAGCAGCCTTTGATAAGCTTTTGATAACTATCAAAGAACGGGAATACTGAGTTGTATAGCCATTCTGGCTTCTATCCGGGGAACTTTAATAAAAGTTAACAGTCAAAAATTGATGTAAAAAAGTTAAAAATGTTACATAAAAACTTCCTATTTTCCCCTTCACCAGCACCACAGGGACGGATACACAGATAGCCTCACCAACAAGGTTAATTTTAAGAATAGTGCTGAGTCCTGAGTCAGAAAATCCGTCAGTAGTAACTATCACTGTTCAGGATTCAAATAGAATTGCTATAGGCTAATGGTTTTAGGCTAATGGTATTAGGCTAATGGTTGTAAGCATTCAGCAGTCAGCCGTCAGCTGTCAGCTTATTTTATTCAAAAGTACCTCAACTAGTGTGGCACAGGCTTCGACGCTGGGACTTGACCCATAAGCACGGCTGATAGCACCTCAAGTAGCACCATCTGTAGCGCATAGACTGTTCGCGTAGCGTGGCCGTAGGCCTTTAGCTGTTCGCGTAGCGTGGCCGTAGGCCTTTAGCTGATAGCTGAATGCTTACTAATGGTTTTAGCCTAATACCTAGGATTTTTACTTCACCCAAACAGTTTTGATGTTTACGAACTCATGTATCCCTTGAATGCTTAGTTCTCGCCCATAGCCAGAACGTTTGATGCCACCGAAGGGTAAACGGGGGTCGGATTTGACTAAGCCATTGATAAACACTGCTCCAGCTTCAAGTTCATCAATCAGCCTGGGGATTTGCTCCTCATTGGTTGTCCAGGCACTAGCTCCTAATCCAAATACTGTGGAATTGGCAAGCTTAATAGCAGCATCAATATCCGGAACTCTAAACAATAGGGCAACAGGGCCAAAAAATTCTTCGTTATCAGCTGGAGTGCCTGGTGGGAAGTCAGTTAGAATTGTGGGGGGGTAGAAGTTACCAGCGCGATCGCTTAAAGGATGGCCACCGATAAGAACCTTTGCCCCTTGTTCAATGCAGGCTTGTACCTGTTGGTCTAAGTCTCTAAGAATACCAGGGGTTGCCAATGGGCCAATATCGGTATCTTCCGCCATGGGATCTCCCACTTTCAAGGCTTGGAATTTGTCCAGTAGGCGTTGCTGAAAGTCCTCGGCTACTGCGTCCACCACAATAAACCGTTTCGCTGCAATACATGATTGACCGTTATTGAGCATCCTAGCAGTCACACCCGTGGTAGCTGCTGCTTCTAAATCGGCACTTTCTAGGACAATAAACGGGTCACTTCCCCCTAGTTCCAGGACAGTTTTCTTGATTTGTGTCCCAGCCGCTGCGGCTAAAGCTGCTCCTGCTAGCTCACTACCAGTTAGGGTGGCAGCTTTGACCCGTGGATCCTGAATTACTGCCTCTACTTGGTCAGCACCAATCAGTAAGGTCCCAAACACCCCTTCGGGAAATCCTGCTTCAACAAAGATTTGCTCAAGGGCTAAGGCGCATTGAGGCACATTAGAGGCGTGTTTTAGCAACCCCACATTTCCCGCCATCAATGCTGGAGCAGCAAAACGGAAGACTTGCCAAAATGGAAAATTCCAGGGCATGACTGCTAGAATTACTCCTAGAGGTTGGTAGCGCACAAAGCTTTGGGTGGCATCGGTAGAGGCTGGGACATCTGCTAGGAATTCAGCTGCGTGTTCAGCGTAGTACCGACAAACCAAAGCACATTTTTGCGCTTCTGCGATCGCACTTTTGAGGGGTTTTCCCATCTCCGTGGTCATCAGCGTGCCGAATTTGACTCGATCCCGCTCTACAATCTCCGCCGCTGCGTTTAGCCACTCTGCTCTTTGCTCCATTGATGTTTGGCAGTATTGCTCAAACGCCTCTTGGGCAACTGCTAGCTTGGTCGCAATCGACGACGGACTCTCTGGCTCAAAGGTTTTGATGGTTTCCCCGGTTGCTGGGTTAACTGTAGCGATCCCCATGGCTTCCTCCTCCCCCCAATGGGGATAGTACTTCCAATTCTTTGATTATAACTAAGTATTTTCACTATGACTTATTTTTGCCAAAATGGCTTAATAGTTTGATATACTTTTAAAAATCGTCAACCCATTGCCCTATAAACTACCAGTCAAGCAAGTGTTAACCTAATATCAAGTTTTATCCTACTACCACGAAATTTATCTCACCAGTTTTTAAAACAGTTATCAACCAAATTCTAGGGATTAGAGCTTAGGGGTTAGGGATTAGACATTAGGCATTTAGGGGTTAGGGATTAGGCATTTAGGGTAATGGTGTTAGGGATTAGAGATTAGGGGTTAGGGATTAGGCATTAGGCATTAGGTAAAATACAAGCAGTTGACAGCCTCAGTGCTTGACGCGGAGCTAGGAAACTAGGTCAGACCACAAATTCTAGGTATTAGGTGTTAGGTATTAGTTACAACAGGGGCATTTGATAACCTCCTTGCTAAATAGGCTTGTCAGAACCCCCTTAGCCATTAAACCTAGTCCTAAGTAGTCGGACACAATTAAAGTTAACTGTGAGGACTTCGGAGCAGGTAGCTAAGGCCGTGGGCTACGCTTTTGGGCTTTGCCCGACGCTGCGCGAACGCGAACGGAGCAGGGAGCTTCGGAGCAGTAAGGGTTTCAGTCTAAGTAATATTTCTTAATACAGTGATCAAAATTTATGTCCGACTACTTAGAACCTTAAATTAGTAGTTTGATAATTTAGTCGATTATACTTAACTGAGATAAGAACTAATGACGAGAGCTAGATTGTGCCGTATTTAATTGCTAAATCAGAGCCGAATAACCAAGAAAGTTATAAATTGAGCAGTGGAGCCAATACCATAGGACGGGAAATAAAGAATAGTATTACCGTAATTCATAAAAGTCTTTCCCGTCATCATGCTCAGCTCACACTCACGAATGATCGGGTTATCCTAAAAGACTTAGGTAGCCTAAATCACACGTTTGTTAATGACGCCAAAATTGACCAGTGTGAGCTCAAAGACGGAGACTTAATACGTCTGGGCAGTGTAATCTTTGAATTTGTGAGTGATGATGGCAGAATCACCCCAAATATCTTGAAGGATAATGATTCCAACTTTTCGATTGTCAGCAGGTTATCCCCAGAACAAACCCGTGTCGAAATTCAGGAATTACTGCACCATGACAGTTTAACTTATAAAGGCTCAGCCCTGAAGCTGCGAGAGCAAGAGACAGGTCAACGCTCAGTAGACAAGTTAAAAATCTTATTGGAGGTGAGTAAGCAACTTTCCTCTCCCGATGAGCCTGATCACTTGTTGAGAAAAATTCTTGACCTGCTGTTCGAGATTATGAATGTAGACCGGGCAATCATCCTCATGGTTAATCAAGACACGGGAATGCTAGAGGAAAAAGCTGTCAACTCCCGAACAGGCATACCCACCCATGAGCGATTTTATAGCAAACGAATTACCAATTTCGTACACCAGAAGGGGGATGGGGTTTTAATTGCTGATGCTGCCATTGACCAACGATTCAGTAATTCCCAGTCAGTGCTCCAGCAAGAAATCCATGCCTCCATGTGTGTACCTCTAAAACCGAGAGAGGAAGTGATTGGGGTATTGTATGCGGATAATCTCTCTAGAGCCAATATTTATTCTCAAGAAGACTTGGAGTTTTTGACGGCTCTAGCTAACCAAGCTGCGATCGCAATTGACAATGCTCAACTTTACCAGAAGATGCAGGAAGAAGCAGTAATGCGGAGTAAATTTGAGCTTTTCTTTCCGGAAGCTGTGAGTAAAAAGCTCAAGGAAGAAGGCCACTTAGAAATTATAGATACCGAAGTAACCGCCCTGTTTGCCGACATCAGTAAATTTACCCAAATGTCCTCTCGGATGAAGCCACGCCAAGTGATTGAGATGCTCAATGAATACTTCCAGGTGATGGTAGAGGATATTGTGTTTAAATACGAAGGCACTTTAGAAAAATATATTGGGGATGCCTTACTGGCTGTGTGGGGAGCCCCCTATTGCCAACCGGACGATGCTGACCGAGCCGTCCAAGCTGCGATCGCAATGCAACGAGCAGTTATTCACCTAAATCAGGATTGGTTCCAGCGGCGCAATTTAGAGATTGAAATCCACATTGGACTAAATACTGGCAAAGTAGCAGCAGGTAATATCGGTTCACACAAGCTGATTCAATACGCTACTATCGGTGACACTACCAATGTTACTAGCCGCATCTGTAGTGCCGCTCAGGAGGGAGAAATTCTAATTTCCCAAAGCACCTTCGACAAGCTGAGGGATAAAACTCTACCGTTGGAAAAAATGTCCCCGGTTAAGGTTAAAGGTAAAGACCAGCCCCTGCAACTGTATCGCCTACAGTGGGATACTTAATTCCGGGGAAGCTATAAAAGTTAAAGGTTACAGGTTGAAGGTTACAGGTTGAAGGTTACAGGTTGAAGGTTACAGGTTGAAGGTTACAGGTTACAGGTTACAGGTTACAGGTTACAGGTTACAGGTGATTAAACCTTCAACCAAACAACCTTCAACCTTCAATCTTCAACCAAACAACCTTCAACCTTCAACCTTCAACCTTCAACCAAACAACTAAACAACCATCTCCTCAGGTTGGAAACCTAAAATCCAAATAGCCCTTTAAAATATCATGTGTAAAACTTGTTGTGACATGGTGGGTGCATAAATTGCCACGGCTGACCAGATAAGTAAATATAGATACCTAGCAAAAATTGACTGTTGCTAGAACTCTATTGACTTTATGCCTAAGTCCTGTACCTGCTCCTACCTTCCTCCTGTACCAGCGTGCTTCTGATGAGTCTGTGCATTAATCCCAACTGCTCAAATCCCCGCAACCCTGACAGTAAACTATTCTGTCAGAGTTGTAATTCTGAGTTGTTGCTGGAAGGGCGCTATCGAGTGATCAGTCAACTGGGAAATGGCGGTTTTGGCAAAACCTATGAAATTGTTGATCGTCAAGGCAACCCTAGAGTTCTGAAAGTTCTCATTAAGAATAGTCCCAAGTATATTGAACTATTCCAAAGAGAAGCCGAAGTCCTCGGCCGACTAGAGAATAGTGGCATTCCCAAAGTAGAACCTGATGCCTACTTCACAGTCTACCCCAGAAACAGCGACGAGCCAGTTCATTGTCTGGTGATGGAAAAGATTGAAGGATTGAATCTAAAGCAATACATCCAAAAGCGGGGTGCTCCCATTGACCAGAAAATTGCCATTCGGTGGCTGATCCAGCTAGCTACCATCTTACAGGCAGTACACAGTCATAACTTTTTCCATCGGGATATCAAGCCCTCTAACATTATGCTCAGGACAGATGGACAACTGGTGTTAATTGACTTTGGCACTGCCCGGGAAATTACAGGTACCTTTGTGACCAAAAAAGCCACTGGTATGGTAACAGGGGTAGTTTCCGCAGGGTATACACCACTAGAGCAGCTTAACGGTCAGGCAGTCCCCCAATCAGACTTTTTTGCTTTGGGGCGCACCTTTGTTTATCTACTCACTGGTCAAGACCCGAGTAAATTTTATGAATCCTATAATGATGAGTTAAGCTGGCGCGACAGTGTTCCGAATATTTTGCCACAACTGGCAGATTTCCTCGACTATCTGATGGCTCGTTTACCCAATCAGCGTCCCCAAACTGCTGAAGAAATTTATCAGCAGTTAGTAGATATTAACAATGCGTTGTATCCCACCAAGATACCTTTCCATACCAAAACTAGCCAAGCCTCCAAAGAAACAAAAAGCCATAAGTCAAGAATCAGTAATGGTTCTTCCCCAAGACGGCCAGCCAGTACAACTCAACCCTGGGTTGGTCCTACAGCACTGCCAATTTCTTCTGCCCCTAATCGGAATAGTAATTTACTAGACCCCAATTTTGTAGCTCTTTGCCAACAGGAACTCGCTGAGTTAATTGGCCCGATGGCTACCATTGTCTGCCAGCGTACTCTTGTCCAGCATCCTAACTCTTCCGCCCAAGAATTTGTAAAAGCTTTATCTCAACAAATTCCCAATCAAAAATATGCCCAAGACTTTCAACGGCGTTTAATGTCATCGGGTCAGTTATAGCGCTACGCGCAAGTCAGAAGTGAGAAGTCAGAAGTCAGAAGTAAGCTATGACTAAGTTTCGGAGATTAGGACATTCCTAATCTCAATGGGTAGTGCTATATAAGTAATACTTAGTAATCCTTCAGGCATCAGTTGAGCAAGCAATTAGTAATTTTGGATTACTAATTAGTTTCTGAATTCAGCATATTCATCGCCATTTCTAAACTAACTTTCATCCGATTCAGAGATTTGGCGAGTATACCAATTTCATCATCTGAATCATGGTCAAATTCTCCAGCCATATTGCCAGTACTAACTTCCTTAGCTAATTGAGCCATCTGCTTAAGAGGTTTGGTCACCGATACCTTTAGGAAACGATTAATCAGCAAGATTGCTACCAGGAAAAAACCAGTAATAATCCCAATCACCAATACCTGTAACTGCTTAGCAGAATTAAAGATTTTAAACGCTGGAACTGATACAATTTTGGCACCAACAATTTCATCGAACTTCCAACCAAAACCATGCTCATCACCGTAGGTAGCAATTTGGCTAGCAGGGGCGGCTTCAGGAGTACTGTGGCATCGTAAACAGCTTTTTTCAGAAACAGCGAGAGGACGGGCAACATAAAAAATTTTTCCACTAGGAAGGGAGCGAAAACCGGTTTTTTCTGTTAGCTCTGGCTGCTGTCGAAAACTCTCCACGATTTCAGTCTCGAAACTATCAGCTTTATCTCTGAGGTTAGTTGGATTAAGGGTCGCTTCTTTATAGAAAAAATCACGATATTGCTCACGTTTACGTAAATTTTCAAAAACTTCCCGAGCTGAATAAGCAGGTACTGTTTGGGGTAAAAATCTGTCTTCATTTTCTAATCGATCAGCTAATTCTGGATTCACTTGATTATTGGTATACTCCCGCACCGAACCCATGGTTTCGATCAGAATTAGGGCTTGGTCAGTTACGACTTTTTCCCCATAGCCTTCTAAAAGTTGAGACAAAACCAAGCCACCAGTCAGTACAAGTCCTATAAAAATGGATAGCAATAGTAAGTTTAGCTTGATTCCTAAATTAAGTTTTTTTAACATTAGCCATCTCCCATAGTATCATTAGTGCCACAGCTGTTTTAGTTCTTAAGGTAATTAATTATGTTTTCCCGCCGTCTATTCTTGTTGAATCTTATATTGATTTTCACAGCTTGTAACTCACCCGATACTCCTATGCTAGGGAAATTAAGTATTGGGATCGTAAGTTACGGGGAAAGCGATCGCTTTATAGAGCCATACTCAAAGTTAATCGAATATCTTGGTGCTCGACTTAAGATGATTATAGAATTAGAACCGATTTACAACGAGCGCAGAGCACTAACTTTGATTAAGCAGAGCAAGTTGTCTATAGTATTTGCTCCTCCTGGTTTAGCAGCCATCGCCATTGCTGAGGCACAGTACATACCAGTGCTACCTCTCGAAGGAGTCAAAAAGTCACGCTCAGTGATCGTAGTAAAACTCGAAAGCCCCATCCAAGACTTGACTGAACTAGCGGGTAAAGTCATTGCTTTAGGTCAACCTGGTTCTGCCACAGGATATTATCTGCCCATCTACAATCTCTACGGTCTGACCCTAGCGGAAGTGCGTTTTGCCCCCACACCAAAACAAGTCTTAGAGTGGATTGCCTCTGAGGAGGTAGTCGCTGGAGCTTTGTCTTTAGAAGAGTTGCAACGCTACCGCCTAGACTTTAGTCAGACTAGGTTCCGGATTTTATATATAGATTCTCATAAAATTCCAAGTGGTTCTATCCTGATCGGACCAACAGTCGAGAGAAATCTACAACAGGAGATCCACAAGGCACTAGAATCTGCCTCCAGCAGCATGGCAGCATCAGTAGGATACATCCCCAATGCTAAAGCACCTGATTATGATTACTTAATTGATGTGGTTCAGAAGGTTAGACCGATTGCCGAACGGATTCAAGAAAAACCTGCTCCTTTATACAGCCTTCCATTTGAGTTGTAAAACTTCCAAACAAGGGGAGAGACCGGCAGTAGCGGAAGAGAATCGATTATATTACCATTGGGGATTTTTCACAAATAATTTAGGATTGCTACATAAGCCGTTGGCAATGTGAATGGTTGCTAGGTAATCCCCTTTGCCTACTTAGCAAGTTTGCAGTTATTTAAAGACCCATAATCACCAGGATTACCTATCCTTATTTTTATTCAAAGTAATTGCAATTATAATTTTTTAAATAACATTCATGGCGGTAAATAAATAAATTGTTAACATGAGATAAATCCTTCTCATATAAGGATTACAGTCGCTAAACTTACACAAGTTCGTCAAAACTTTTTTTTTAAATAAAGAATTTCACGAGGTATTTACAATAACGGTATTTTTTTAAAAATTTCATTATAGTTTATATTTTTACCTGAACCATATGCGAGCCATCCGTATCAGTAATTAGAGGAACATTTATACGGATATAGGCTATGCGAATTTACACTACTCTTGCTTTAATTACTGTTTTAACCATCTGGTTTGGGGTTAATTTACCGATGATTGCCCATGGCTCAAATGCACCACTAAACTATAGTAATGATTGTCCCAGTGTAGTAGAGCAAACAGGACAAATTTTTTCTTATGGAAGAAAAGAAAACCACAAATTTGTCTCATCACCAGTAATTCCGACTACCCTGATCGCCCATCGTGGTAGCGGACGTGTGTCTCTTGTGTGAGAGTCAACTGACTGGATTCCGTTTGATGGCATATCTGGCTGCATTTCAATCCCACTGTTGGGTACGAGTAGCGGGCTACAGTGGGAAAGTGCTAATTCAATATAGTGTACTTGTAGTTGGCTTATTTTATATAATATATTGGAATAAGACATGATTAGGGTGCCTCTTAATTGGTCAATTTTCTGCCAAGCAACCTCAGCTCGCTTTCTTCGATGACAGTGAGTTAGTTCTAGTGTGGAAAAATGAAACTAAATAAGCTTGATAACCAACGGAAGTAGATGTGATTGCCCCTAAGATGATCAACCAATCCGATCTGATCAAAACCCTAAGCCCCAGTGCAATGGATCAGATCATGCTATACCTGGCTTTCAGCGCCCTGCGGACGAGTGGACACCGACATGGGGCGTTTTTAGATGCAGCAGCAACCGCTGCCAAATGTGCCATTTACATGACCTATCTGGAGCAAGATGGCAATATCCGCATGACTGGGCATTTGCATCACATTGAGCCAAAGCGGGTAAAGGTCATTGTTGAGGAAGTTCGACAAGCGTTAACAGAAGGGAAACTGCTCAAGATGTTGGGGTCTCAGGAACCTCGCTATCTGATTCAGTTTCCCTATGTCTGGATGGAACACTATCCCTGGCAACCAGGGCAATCTCGGATCAATGGCACCAGCCTTGACCTGGAAGAAAAGCGCAATCTTGAGATTAAGCTGCCAGATCACCTGCCGGATGCCCAGATCATCAATTCCTTACAATTCTTTGAATTAATAGAATTTCTCCACCGGAGATCCCAAGAAGACTTACCACCAGAGCGACGTCTGCCATTGAGTGAAGCTCTAGCTGAACACATCAAGCGTCGCTTAACCTATTCAGGAACTGTCACCAGAATCGATCACACCGGTGGCTTACCCTACTACGCTCTAACCAATGCATATTACTCGCCAGTAGATGACAAAGCCCGCACCTACACCATGATTGACGAAACAGCGCGATACTTCCGGTTAATGAGAAACTGGGCAGAGCGTCAGCCGCAAGTCATGCGAGGGTTGGAGGAACTAGATATCCCGCCAGAGAAAATCAATCAGGCCATGGAAGAGTTAGATGAAATTATCCGCCAGTGGGCAGATAGGTATCACCGCGATGATGGTGAACCAATGGTTCTACAGATGGTCTTTGGACCAAAATCTGAATAAAGTATGAAGTATGAAGTATGAAGTATAAAGTGGGAACTCGGAAGTCGGAAGTCTAACGCTATCTCAATTTATTAGATTGATTAGTTGCTTAGCAAGTTGTATGTTTTCATCCTTCATCCTTAATACTTCACGATTAACACTTCATGCTTCGCAATTAACACTTCATACTTCATGCTTCATGCTTCATGCTTCATACCTGGCTGATCCAGTGCCATGCTAGAGCTAACAGCACAACAGCGATCGCACCAATAATCGTATTAATAATATTCACGACTTCATTGGTCAGCCATTCTAATTTAGATTGTAGTGTCGCACCAATTACACTCTCCAGATTGGTGGCGATGAAGGCAGCAATAACACAGAAAAATACTCCTGTCAAGTTAACCAAACCAACGCCCCAACCCACAAATGCGATCGCAGCTGAAGCAATTACTCCAGCTAGGGTTCCCTCAAGACTTACAGCTCCTTCTGTTCCCCGGGCTACTGGCTGTAAGGTAGTAATCAGGAAAGTCCGTTTGCCGTAAGCCTTACCCACCTCACTGGCAGTGGTATCGGACAGCTTAGTAGCAAAACTAGCAACATAGCCCAGTAACAATAACTGCTGGTAAGGAGCATCCACCAGTAGGGTACCCAAGGCACAAATCGCTCCAGTCAGTGCTGAACCCCAAACATTCTCTGGTCCCCTAGCACCGGAACGCTTTTCCGCAATTCCTGCCGCTTCCTTTTGCGCCATACCAATGCGGGTGACACCAGACCCTACCAAAAAGTAAAATCCGACTACTGTGTAACCTGGCCAGCTCAGAGTACCCCAAATCAGTACGCCTAATATCCAAGCGTGGACAATCCCAGCAGGGGTGAGTAATTTTTTGGGGGCTATCCATACCATGGCAAGGAAAACTGTGTTCACTGCAACAGCAACTAGCCAAGGATTTAAAGAAAGACTATCATCAAGCATAGCAAAATAGTTATATTGGTAATTAGTAATTGGTTAATTGGTAATTAGTAATTGATAATTGGTAAGTGGTAATTGATAATTGGTAATTGTAATTGCTTCCGAGCCATTACCCCAGCACTCATACCCTATTACCCATTCCCCATTATCCAAAAAACCAATAACAAAGCACACTACTGAAGCAACCGGATACCAGATTACGTCAGATTATCCTTAAATAAAGTTGAATTTCTTCAAAACCTTGGCCAATAGGCACGCGCGTCGCGTTCAACCTACCCTAGAAGAGATCCCTGGGCAAGAAAAACCTTCAACCCTTTTGCCTTCAAAACCTACCCTACAAGGGAGGCCAAGGGCGAACAACCTTCAACGTACCCTACACCGAATCGCCTTGGGCGAACAACCTTGGCCAATAGGCACGCGCGTCGCGTTCAACCTTCAAAACCTATCCTACACCGAATCGCCTTGGGCGAACAACTTTCAACCTTCAACCTTCAACCTTGGCCAATAGGCACGCGCGTCGCGTTCAACCTTCAAAACCTTCAACCTTCAACCTTCAACCTTGGCCAATAGGCACGCGCGTCGCGTTCAACCTTCAAAACCTTCAACCTTCAACCTTCAACCTTCAACCTTCAACCCTTTTGCCTTCAAACCAAAACTTATGAAACCAGTCCTATTTCATCTCGCATTTCCCGTTACCGACATTGAGCAAACTAAAGTCTACTATGGTGATGGACTTGGCTGCGAAATCGGTAGAGAATCTCGCCATGGGGTGATTCTGAATTTATACGGTCATCAACTCGTGGCTCACCTAACCAAAGAACCCCTGACACCTCAGCGGGGTATTTATCCTAGACATTTCGGGTTAGTTTTTACATCCCTGGCTGATTGGGAAGCCTTACTTTCCCGTACTAAACAAAAACAATTACCCTTCTACGAGCAACCCAAGACCCGCTTTCCCGGTAAACTTACAGAGCATCGCACTTTCTTCCTCCAAGATCCATTTTATAACTTAATGGAGTTTAAGTTCTACTGTCATAGTTCAGCAATTTTTGGTGGACGTGAGTTGGCAGAAATTGGCGATCGCGTTTAAGCCAAATCCTTTTCAGTAATTCTCAAAACGAACACACCCAAGAAGGGTTGATCAACACGAAGGTTGATCAAACTAGAAAAACCCCTTACTGATTGACATACTCCCGCCGCCAAATCAAAGATTATGGCGGGGGATTCTCACAAAGTGATTCTTGGTTCAACGAGACAACTTATTGAATCAGATTTCTCTTCATCAACAGCGGTTGAACTCTCCTCAAGCGTTCCCGAATACTCGGCAGTTTCCCAATGCCCTTGGGTACTGTTAAACTCAAAACCCAGACTATTCATGCCCTTCTTTAAAATGTTCAATGCTGCATTAGTATCACGGCAAATCTCTGTTTTACATTGAGGGCATTGATGAGTTCTAGTGCTGAGAGATTTCTTCACTCGATTACCACAATTTGAACAGTCTTGGGAAGTATAATTCGGTGCGACAGAAATCACTGTCTTATCCCAAACTTTACCAAAATAATCTAACCATTGAGTGAATTGATACCAACTAGCATCAGAAATAGACTTAGCCAGATGATGGTTCTTGACCATGTTTTGTATTATTAAATCTTCATATACCACAACATCGTTAGATGTCACTACGCACCGGGCTAACTTAACTGCCCAGTCTTTACGCTGGCGTTGAACCTTGCCTCCTAGCGTCGGCAGGCTAGCGCCAACAAATGTGTCTTGCCTAGTCTAATTCTAGCTTTGTGATAGTTGTTTGATTGAGGCTTTTTCTCCTTTACAAACTTTCTTGATAGTCGTCGCTGTAGTTTTTTAATCCGTTTTTCAGACCGCCTTAAATACTTAGGATAAATGGCTACATTATCGTTTTGGTCTTTGTAGAAATACTTGAGACCTAAATCAATACCTACAACATTTCCAGTGTAGTTTCTTTTATCAAAACGATTGGCATCAAAACAGAACTGAGCATAATAACCATCAGCTCGTCTAACCACTCTAACCCGATTGATTTTAAGTCTAAATAAATCCTCTCTGGTTTCACGGTTGCAAAACAAAGAAAACCGACCAGCTTTAAATCCATCGGTAAAATTAATGGTTAGACAGTCTGACGAAAGCTTCCATCCTGAGGTTTTATATTCAACCGAACGACAATGTTTTCTAAACTTAGGATAACCTTTTTTATTAACCCCTTCTTTACAACGGCGATAAAAGCTAGAGATAGAATTCCAAGCTCTTTCTGCGGATGCCTGAGGTGCCATTGAGTTTAATTTTTTAACCCAAGGGTACTCTTGATTATGTGCAAGCTCTTTACACAACAGAGATAGACGAGCTTTATCTACTTTTGGCTGATCACGCCATAACCTAACTGCTTTATTTCTGATAAATTGAGCAGTTCTTATGGCTGAGTCTAAAGCTTGATATTGTGTTTTAGATCCGTTTAATAACTTGGCTTCTCTGACTATCATGCTACTATTTTACCACAAAGTTCTTGTTTTTGGTCGGGATTCATCTCACCGCCAAATCGAGGCGCGACCCCGTAATTTAATTCTTCAAGCGGAAAGCGCGCCTCCAAAGATTATGCCGGGAGCATTCTCCCGACATTTTAGGTAAGGGGTTTTTTCAGCTAAGCTGACTGGAACTACTGATACCAAGTCCCTATAGCTTCCACGGTCGCTGTTTTGGGGGGCTAGTTCTGATCGTCAATCAGCTCAGGTTATAACCGTGTGCAGTATAGCTTAGATAAGGTTGGGGTTGAAGCCAGCCTCGGGTGGCTGGTCGATGACCATTGCATCCCTCAATTCAGACCCATTCAAGTGCCAAAAAGCAATAGTATTATTGTTGTTCCAGACAATATCATACTTGCCGTCATTATCTACGTCTGCAATACCCTGAATGCTCCATCCAGTTGAGCTTAGTATTCCTAAGGGCTCACCATCCCGTGTGAGGATGTCACCTTTGACTAGTTTCTTATTAGACATCTGCCATGTGGCAATCTGTCCACTCTCCGAGTGGTACCACAGAATCTGGTCTTGGCCATCGCCGCTGAAGTCCGCCACAGCTTCGATTTGCCATCCAGTTGATGATGGTGCTAGTACCGGCTCATCGTCTCGTGTTACCACGGCAGCATCGACTAGTTCGTTGCCATTTATCTCCCATATGCCAACCTGTCCACTATCCTGGTTGTACCACAGAATCTGATCTCGATCCCCACCACTGAAGTTACCAGCACCGTGGATTTCCCATCCACTGTCTTCGGCTATCAGTAAAGCCTGACCATCCCGTTCAATGCTCCCCTTATTCACCAGCTGGTCACCATCTATTTCCCAGATTGCAACCTCTCCAGTATCTCGGTTGTAGGCGAGAATATCATGTTTGAGGTCACCGTTAAAGTCAGCAAACTCGGTGATTTCCCATTCCATGGGGTCTACCTCACCAGACTCAATAATCACCTCCTTGATCTCGTCACCTTGCCCTTGCCAGTATTTAATGGCTCCGGTTACTTTGTTAAGCCAGAATACATCATCCGTTTCACCGTCGCCATCAAAGTCTCCAGTACCTTGGATTTCCAAATTGAGATCTTTTTCCGCAGGAAGGCTAACTGTATTTACCTGGTGAGTATCATCTATCTTCCACAGCTTATTCTCTCCTGTCAGTGAATTACGCCAGACAAACCTGGTACTATTGTCAGGAACTGACGATGTGTCATCAGCAATGGTAATCTGAGCAAACCTTTTGCCAACTAAGTTATAATCTTCGCTGGTATTTAAGACCAGGTTAACAGTTTCATCACCTTCGTCGATTCGGGAGTCGATTTCTGGAGTGATTTTCAGCTCGACGGAAGACTCACCAGCGGCAATAGTGACTGACCCATTGAGGGTTTCACTGTAGTCATCTGCGGTAGCAGTGCTACCAAAAGTCATGTAACTGACAGTAAGGTCTTCACTAGTGTCTCCGGAACGAGTGATGGTGATGCTGCCTGGGTCTTGGTCTTTTTCCGCTGCCTCAAGGTCACTAGCAGTGATCGTGACAATCGGGATGTCATTATCAAAAATATTGGCAGTGACTAACCCAACATTGCCCAGGGGATAGTTCACACTGTCCTCGGATTTGGTAATCTCGTGGCTGATGGTACTTTCGTGATCCCCTTCAACCTCTTGATCATCCAGCCCTCGCACTGTGATAGTTTGGAGTTTTGCCTCATTGAAGGTAAGCACTTGCTCTGAAGCAAAGGTAGTTCCATCTAAACTGATTTCAGTTTGATCATCAGCTTTGATAGTAACTTCTACTTCTCCAAGGGGCTGTTTAGTTAACGCAACAGTGTAGATACCAGTACCACCCTCAAATAGTATTGGGTTTTCACTGATGATAATCTCTGGGGTTGTGGTAACAGTCTCATTATCAGTAATGGTAATCTCGGTGGATGGGATATTGAGAGTTGATGGATATTTGACCTCATCCCCGGTGTTGATAATGGCGTAGCTGATGGTGCTGGTGTGCTCACCTTCGACAACGGTGTCATCCACCGCCATTACCTTAATGGTTTTGGCAGCAGTATCGACTAGGCTGACCACCACTTCGTTGTCGAAGCTCTCTCCATCAACACTGATTTCACTGTTGTCATCGGCAGTAATGGTGATTTCTACTGCCCCAGCTGGAACAGTGTCCAGAGCAATAGTATACTCCTGTGCCTCTCCCCCTTCCGTCAGAGGAGAAATTGGGGTGATGATCACTTGACCAGCAGCATCTGCCTCATTATCAGTAATGGTAATTTCAGTGGATGGGATATCGAGAGTATCAGGATATTTGGCCTCATCCTCGGTGTTGGTAATGGCGTAGCTGATAGTGCTAGTGTGCTCACCTTCTATACTCTGGTCATCCACTGCCTGTACCGTAATGGTTTGAGCAAGAGTATCACTTAGGCTGACCACCACTTCGTTGTCGAAGCTCTCTCCATCAACACTGATTTCACTGTTGTCATCGGCAGTAATGGTGATTTCTACTGCCCCAGCTGGAACAGTGTCCAGAGCAATGGTATACTCCTGTGGCTCTGCACCTTCCGTCAGAGAGGCAATCTCGCTGATCAGGACTTTACCAGCAGCATCTGCGTCATTATCAGTAATGGTGATCTCGGTGGGTGGGATAATCAGAGTATCAGGATATTTGACCTCATCCCCGGTGTTGGTAATGGCGTAGCTGATGGTAGTGTTATGGTCACCTTCCACACTCTCGTCATCCACCGCCTGTACCGTAATGGTTGTAGGGGTGGTATCCGTTAGGCTGACCACTACTTCGTTGTCGTAGCTCTCCCCATCGAGACTGATTTCACTGTTGTCATCGGCAGTAATAGTGATTTCTACTGCCCCAGCTGGAGCAGTATCAAGAGCAATGGTATAAGTGCCAGGCTCTCCTGCTTCTGCGATCGGGGAAATTTCCGTGATCAGGACTTGACCAGGAACAACTGCGTCATTATCAGTAATGGTGATCTCGGTGACTGGGATAATCAGAGTATCAGGATATTTGACCTCATCCCCGGTGTTGGTAATGGCGTAGCTGATGGTAGTGTTATGGTCACCTTCCACACTCTCGTCATCCACCGCCTGTACCGTAATGGTTGTAGGGGTGGTATCCGTTAGGCTGACCACTACTTCGTTGTCGTAGCTCTCCCCATCGAGACTGATTTCACTGTTGTCATCGGCAGTAATAGTGATTTCTACTGCCCCAGCTGGAGCAGTATCAAGAGCAATGGTATAAGTGCCAGGCTCTCCTGCTTCTGCGATCGGGGAAATTTCCGTGATCAGGACTTGACCAGGAACAACTGCGTCATTATCAGTAATGGTGATCTCGGTGACTGGGATAATCAGAGTATCAGGATATTTGACCTCATCCCCGGTGTTGGTAATGGCGTAGCTGATGGTAGTGTTATGGTCACCTTC
>NZ_JAAHHE010000007.1:9749-10383 GCF_010692525.1 Moorena sp. SIO3B2 | reverse complement strand
CAGGAACAACTGCGTCATTATCAGTAATGGTGATCTCGGTGACTGGGATAATCAGAGTATCAGGATATTTGACCTCATCCCCGGTGTTGGTAATGGCGTAGCTGATGGTAGTGTTATGGTCACCTTCGACAATCGTGTCATCCAGAGCCTGTACTGTAATGGTTGTGGGGGTGGTATCCGTTAGGCTCACTACCACTTCGTTGTCGAAAGTCTCCCCATCGAGACTTATTTCACTGTCTTGATCCGCAGTAATGGTGATTTCTACTGGTCCAGCTGGAACAGTGTCCAGAGCAATGGTATACTCCTGTGCCTCTCCTCCTTCCGTCAGAGGGGAAATCTCGCTGATCAGTATTTGACCAGCAGCATCTGCGTCATTATCAGTAATGGTGATCTCGGTGGCTGGGATATCGAGAGTATCAGGATATTTGTCTGAATCCCCGGTGTTGGTAATGGCGTAGCTGATGGTGGTGTTATGGTCACCTTCGACAATCGTGTCATCCAGAGCCTGTACTGTAATGGTTGTGGGGGTGGTATCCGTTAGGCTCACTACCACTTCGTTGTCGAAAGTCTCCCCATCGAGACTTATTTCACTGTCTTGATCCGCAGTAATGGTGATTTCTACTGGTCCAGCTGG
>NZ_JAAHHE010000007.1:0-9649 GCF_010692525.1 Moorena sp. SIO3B2 | reverse complement strand
GTACTGTAATGGTTGTGGGGGTGGTATCCGTTAGGCTCACTACCACTTCGTTGTCGAAAGTCTCCCCATCGAGACTTATTTCACTGTCTTGATCCGCAGTAATGGTGATTTCTACTGGTCCAGCTGGCTCAGTGTCAAGAGCAATGGTATAAGTGCCAGACTCTCCCGCTTCCGCGATCGGGGAAATCTCCGTGATCAGCACTTGACCAGGAACAACTGCCTCATTATCAGTAATGGTGATCTCGGTGGCTGGGATATCGAGAGTATCAGGATATTTGTCTGAATCCTCGGTGTTGGTAATGGCGTAGCTGATGGTAGTGTTATGCTCACCTTCGACACTCTCGTCATCTACTGCCTGTACCGTAATGGTTGTGGGGGTAGTATCCGTTAGGCTCACTACCACTTCATTATCGAAGCTCTGCCCATCGAGACTTATTTCACTGTTGTCATCCGCAGTAATGGTGATTTCTACTGCCCCAGCTGGAACAGTGTCCAGAGCAATGGTATACTCCTGTGCCTCTCCTCCTTCCGTCAGAGGGGAAATCTCGCTGATCAACACTTGACCAGGAGCAATATCATTATCAGTAATATTGGCAGTGAATTCTGCAACTAAGCCAACAGCATAGCTTGGATCATCGGAAACCGTAATTTCGTGCCTGATTTGACTGCTGTGCTCTTCTTCAACTTGCTCATCATCTACCGGCTGCACCGTGATTTCTTTTTCCAGAGTCTCAGCGTTGAGAGTAATGACTTGCTCTTTGGCAAACTCTTCATCATCTACCTTGATTACACTCTGGTCATCAGCAGTGAGCTTAACTGTTACATCCCCAGTGGGTCGGGTACTTAAGGCAACTGTGTAAATTCCCTCTTGACCCTCTTGGACAGATACAAGATCATCGATGAACACGATTCCAGGGTCATCGTCTGCAATATTGGCAGTATATGATGGGCCTTGTCCGATAGGATAGTTCTCAGAATCTTCTGTATCGCTAACTCTGTGAGTGATGGTGCTAGTGTGAACACCTTCTACCAGAGCATCCTGAACTGCTCGTACCCTAATGGTTTCTTCCAGTTTTTCTGGGTTGAGGTTAATGATTCGCTGAGAGCCAAAGTTGATGCCATCGAGACTAATTGTACTCTGGTTATCAGCTTGGATAGTAATTTGTACTGCTCCAGTGGGAGGAGTATTCAAAGAAACTGTGTAAGTGCCTGAACCATTGTTTTCAGTGATCGTGATGGCCTGGCTGAAGATCAGCCCAGAGTCATTATCAGCAATATCGACAGTGACTTCTTCTGGTAGCTCGCCCAGGTCATAGTCTAGGTCTTCGGAAGCAATTTCATGGCTAATTTTGCTAGTGTGATCACCTTCGACCTGATCATCATCTAATCCCTGTACTGTAATTTCTTTTTCCAGGGTTTCAGCGTTGAGGATAATCTCTTGCTCAGGGGCAAACTCTCCGTCACCCACTTTGATTAGACTCTGGTCATCGGCTGTGATAGTGACTGTTACGTCACTAGTAGGCACAGTGCTTAAGCCAATTGTGTAAGTATCTTCTTGAGCTTCCTCAACAGACAAGGTGGTCTTACTGAAAACAATCCCAGGGTCATTATCTGTAATTGTGGCACTGAAGGAGCCGCTAGTTCCTAGAGGATAGTTAGTGGTATCTCCGGTTTCAGTCACTTTGTGGCTGATAGTGCTGGTATGAATTCCTTCAACCAGATCGTCATCAGCGGCTTGTACACTAATGGTTTCTTGGAGTTTTTCTGGGTTGAGAGTAATGACTTGCTCAGAGGCAAACTCCCCTTCACTTACCTTGATTAAACTATCGTCATCAGCGCTTAGAGTAACAGTTACCTCTCCGGTAGGCACAGTATTTAAAGCAACTGTGTAAGTTCCTTCCTCACCGCCTTCGATAATTGCGATCGCACCACCAAAAATTAGTCCAGGGTCATTGTCAGTAATGTCGATAGTAACATCCTTGATCTCCTGGCCTAGAGGATAATTGGTAGTATCACTTGAACCAGTAATTTCATGGCTGATAGTGCTGCTGTGGTCGCCTTCCACAGCGGTGTCATCAACCACCTGGACTGTGATAGTTTGTCGTGTAGTTCCTTGGAGCTGGATCGGAAGGCTAGGAGCAAAGTTTGTACCATCTGTGCTGATTCTAGTCTGTGGATCAGCGGTGATAGTGACTTCTACTGAACCACCTCCCACAGGAGGAGTGTTTAAACCAATTTCGTAAGTCCCGATATCCCCTTCAGTGAGATCGAGATTACTGATGATAACTACTCCAGGCTCATCATCAGTAATCTCAGCTATAACATCTGGAATTTCCAGATCCAGGGGATAGTTTGTGATGTCTTGGGATTCAGTAATCTCGTGGCTGATGGTGCTGTCGCGAAGACTCCTAAATTCAGCATCATCCTTACCGCGCACGGTAATGGTTTTAAGGGTCAGGTCACTGAATGTAACATCTTGAGTGGAAGCAAAGCTAGTACCATTATCAATACTGATTTCAGTCTCATCATCAGCTGTGATAGTAACTTTGACATCTCCAGTAGGCTGAGTGCTTAAACCAATTTCGTAGGTATCAGTACTGCCTTCAGTGACCTGAGGAGTACCAATGATAACTATTCCGATATCATTATCAGTAATTGTGGCAGTGACATCCTCAATGGGTGTGTTCTGATCGGAATAGTTTGTATCCTCTGAAGCAATGCTGTGGGTAATGATGCTGCTGTGAATCCCTTCCGGCGGCTGATCATCTACCGCCTGCACCTTGATTTCTTTTTCCAGTGTGCTTTGGTTGAGGGTAATCACCTGCTGTGATGCAAACTCTTCACCATCCACACTGATCAGACCTTGCTCATCCGCTGTAATAGTAACCGTTACATCCTGGGTAGGCTCGGTGGTTAAACTGATGCTGTAAGTACCCTCTTGACCCTCTGAGAGGGACAAATACTTATTGGAGATAATCACTCCAGGGGTACCATCCTTAATCTCGATATCAGTAGACCATGTTCCCTGTCTTTCAGGATATTGCGGATCCACAGAATCGGTAATTTGGTGAGTGAGGGTACTGGTGTGAAGACTTTCTACCTTGTCGTCTGTTGTACCTCGCACCGTGACAGTGGTTGGTGTAGTGTCACTAAGTTGGATATTTCGACTGGTGCCAAAGTTTAAGTTGTTCTGATCCAGAGCAAGTTCACTTTCCCCATCTGTGGTGATAGTAACTCTTACGGGGTCAGTGGGGGTGGTACTTAAGGCAACTTGATAGGTTGTCAAGTCTCCACCTTCCTCAGTGGGCTCGGTTGCTGGAGTGATGATTAGACCTGGGTCATTGTCAGTAATAGTGACAATGACATCTCCAACCTTACTATTTATTTTAAAATCTGAGCCATCCGGAGCCTCAGTAATGGTGTGGGTGATGGTGCTGGTGTGAGCTCCTTCGACGGTTGAGTCATCCTTAGGCTTGACGGTGATAGTTTTTGCCGATGTGTCACTGAATCTAACCACTTGGCTGTCGGCAAATGTGGTACCTCCTTCAATACTGATCAGACTCTGGTCATCAGCCTGAATAGTAACTCTTACATCTCCACCGGGATTCTGTAGTAATCGAAGTGTGTATTTCCCTTCATTACCCTCTTCAACACTATCTTCAACACCAGTTTGACCAAGTGGGGAAGTATCAAAAAAGAAAAGGTCAGAGCTATCATCAATAATCTCAATGGTAGCGTTATCTATTGTGGTTGTAGGATAGTTGTCGGTATCGTCTGTAGCACTGATTGTGTGGGTGATTGTACTTTCGTGAGGAGTCCCTTCTGATGGGTCGTTATCTTCAGTAGCCTGCACCTTAATGGTTTGGGGTGTAGTATCGCTAAGTGTGATAGTTCCCTGGTCTACAAACCCAGTCCCATCCGGCAATTTGATCTGACTATCGTCATCAGAATCAAGGGTGATTGTTACGTCCCCAGTAGGATTGGTGCTTAAAGCAATGGTGTATTCATTTTCGTCACCTTCTTGAATCTGACCAGTAGCTTGGGTGATGATTACCCCAGGATCATTGTCAGCAATAGTGACAGTGACGTCTCCAACCTTGCTCTCTTCAAAGTTTGAACTGTTTGAATTAGTAATTTCGTGGCTAATGCTGACTTTTTGAGGTCCGGTGACATCTGAGTCTTCAGTAGCCTGCACCGTGATAGTTTTTTCGGATGTGGTGCTATTGAGGTTGATGACTTGCTCGGAAGCAAATTCTTGGTCATCTTCTACCTTGATTAGACTCGACCCATTGGCTTTGATGGTGACTTTTATGTCTCCTGCATCAAGCCCGTCTGCTTTAATGGTGTACGTACCCTCTTGACCCTCTTCAATAGACAAAGTTTGGTTATCGAAGGTGAGCAGATCTGGGTTATTGTCAGTAATCCTGGGAAAGACCTGTCTAGTTTGACCTGGAGAATATTGTGCTTGTGTTGCCTCGGATTCAGTAATAGTGTGGGTGATGGTGCTGTTGTGCTCACCTTCTAAGGTGTTGTCCTGAATCCCCTGCACCGTGATTTCGGTGGTGAAGTCGGTTTCGTTAAAGGTTATCTCTCCGGAAGAGACAAAGGTGTTGCCCCCATCTAAACTAAATTGACTCTGACCATCACTAGTTTCGATTTCGACTGTTACGTCTCCATCGGGTGCGGTACTCAACCCAAATTCATAGGTACTATTTTCACCCCCTTCAATCGGTGTGGGGGTGCCTTGGATATATAGCCCTGGGTCATTATCGGTAATTTCAAGGGTGACACCAGTAAGTTCAGTATTTACGGGATAGTTGGTTTCGTCCTCTGTGGCTGTAACAGTGTGAGTGATGGTGCCGGGGTGAATACCTTCAGGAGTAGCATCATCTATAACCCGCACCGTAACAGTTTTTTCTGAGGTGTCACTGATTACGACGGTGTGTTGGGTTCTGAACCCCTGACCATCCACATTGATTTGACTCTGCCCATCAGTTCTGAGGGTAACAGTCACGTCTCCAGTTGGCGGGGTGTCTAAGGCAATAGTATATGACTGGTCAGCACTAGTTTCAGTAAGCTCGATAGTTGTCTGTGAGAGAATAAAGTCTGCCATAGTGATTCAAAATGTTTAGTTAGTTACCTATAGCAATAGCTAGTACCAATTGCTAATTAGGGATAGCTGCATCAGAATTGGCTTGGGGTTTGGGTCAATAGGAATTGGCTAAAGCGATTTCGGACACCCACTGGTATAGGTGTCGATCTGAGTTATCCATCCTCTGGCAATACAAATGCCCGACCGGGTTTCAATTTGTCTTAAAACCTTTCCCCAATTAATTTGACCCAGCGATTTTATTGTCTTCCCCTTGACCGATTTCTGTTCACCGGGAAAGTACCGAACTTACTGTGGGGCTAACTAGGGATTTTACATAGACTTCTCGAAAACTTTGCGTTTATAATAAATTACTGGCTTACCCCCCTTGAAAACTGCCCCACACCCATCAGAGACTGGAGTTGTTCAGGCATGAGCATTTCAGAGGTGTTTTGTGAAAAAAGTTTTAGGAATCATTCTCGGTGGTGGCGCAGGAAGCCGCTTATATCCACTAACCAAGCCCCGTGCTAAACCAGCAGTGTCATTGGCAGGTAAATACCGCTTGATCGATATTCCTGTCAGTAACTGCATTAATTCTGAGATTTACAAAATCTATGTCCTAACCCAATTTAACTCAGCATCTCTCAATCGCCACATTACCCGTGCCTATAATTTCTCTGGCTTCACAGAAGGGTTTGTTGAAATTCTACCAGCCCAAAAAACTGCGGAAAACCCAAGCTGGTTTCAGGGAACAGCAGATGCAGTTCGTCAGTATCTATGGTTATTTAATGGCTGGGATGTTGATGAATACCTAATTCTATCAGGAGACCACCTCTACCGGATGGACTATCGCTTATTTGTCCAACGTCACCGGGACACTGGAGCGGATATTACTCTCTCGGTTGTACCTATTGATGAGACACGGGCATCTAGCTTTGGCTTGATGCAAATTAATGATCGGGGCAAAGTGATTGACTTTCGGGAGAAACCCACAGGGGAATTGCTCAAACAAATGCAAGTGGATACTACTGTGCTTGGACTTACACCAGAAGAAGCCAGAAATAGTCCTTACATTGCTTCTATGGGAATTTATGTTTTTAGTAAAGCAGTGATGAAAGAAGTGCTCGAAGCTAATTCTGAACACACAGACTTTGGTAACGAAGTTATCCCAGCCTCGATGCCAAAGTATAACATTCAAGCTTATTTATTTAATGATTATTGGCAAGATATCGGCACTATTGAGGCATTCTACAATGCTAACTTATCCCTGACTCGTCAACCATCACCATCGTTTAGCTTTTATCAGGAAGATGCTCCGATTTACACCCGCGCCCGTTATCTACCGCCCTCAAAGCTTTTAGACTGTCGGGTAACAGAGTCAATAATTGGGGAAGGGTGTATTCTCAAAGACTGCCGCATTAATAACTCGGTATTGGGATTGCGATCGCGAGTGGAAGCTGGAACAGTTATCGAGGACACTTTAATTATGGGGGCTGACTACTATCAATCTTTAACAGAACGTCTCTCAGCCCAAGAACAAGGCCAAGTGACTTTAGGGATTGGTAAGGATACCGTTATTCGTCGTGCAATTATCGATAAAAATGCTTGTATCGGTAACAATGTCAAAATCTTTAACAAGGATCGTGTAGAAGAGGCCAACTGCGAAAGTGAGGGATTTTATATTCGTAATGGCATTGTTGTAGTGCTCAAAAATGCAGTAATTCCCCATGGAGCCGTGATTTAGTCCTATGGGATGGAAAGGGTAAGTTAATCCATATCAAAATTAGGCGCGCTGTAAGCATATGCGCTACGCGCACGCTACGCGAACAGCCCTTAGCGGTCAGCCGTCAGCCCTTACACGCTTACTTTAGACAGGCTTACCCTAAGGATTAGGGATTAGACACCCTTAGGCTAGGCATTAACTACTAAAACCATTCACCATTAACCATTAGCCATTAGCCTAAGACCTTGCTACCTAAGACCTTGCCCTAACCCTCAAAACACCCTTGACAGAGTATTACCATGTACGGAAATTGCGATCGCACCAGTGAGGAAGAACCGAACTAAGTTTACTTGAAACCTTTGTTACCCTGGCGTTGAGGTAGATAAACCATAATCGGCAATAACTGACCCCTTACGATCTTAGACGATTAGGAGACACTCTTGATGGCTGCGACCGACTTCAAAGACTATTACTCCATCCTAGGAGTCAGCAAAACTGCTAGTGCTGATCACATTAAAAAGTCCTTCCGGCGTTTGGCCCGGAAGTACCACCCAGACCTGAATCCTGGTGACAAACAAGCCGAGGCTCGCTTTAAGGAAGTCAATGAAGCCTACGAAGTGTTATCTGACTCGGACAAACGGAAGAAATACGATCAATTTGGTCAGTACTGGAAGCAAGCGGGACAAGGATGGTCTGGTGGTAGTGGAGTCGGTGTTGATGTTGGTGGCTTTGATTTTAGCCAGTACGGCAGCTTTGACGAGTTCATTAATGAATTGCTGGGTCGCTTTAGCACTGGTGCGCCCGGTGGTGCTGGCAGAAGTAGTCATAGCTACTCCTACAGTACAAGTACTTCTAGCTCTAATGGGTTTAATGATTTTGGTGGTTTTGGTGGCTATAGCAGCACGTCAGGCTTTAACAACACTACGGGAGCAAGTGCTGACCGGGAAGCAACCATTAGCCTCAGTTGGTCTGAAGCCTTTAATGGTGTCCAAAAACGTTTCAGCCTAGGTAATGAAACTATAACTGTCAGGATTCCCCCTGGTGCCAAACCCGGTAGTCGTATTCGGGTGCGAGGCAAGGGTCAGGTCAACCCCCTGAATGGGCAAAAGGGAGATTTGTATTTGAAAGTAGAACTCAAATCTCACTCTTTCTTTGAGTTCGATGGTGAGAATCTAGTTTGCGAAGTGCCAATCACACCAGATGAAGCGGTTTTGGGTGGGTCAATCGAAGTACCAACTCCAGATGGCTCTGTGAGTATGAATATTCCTGCTGGTATTCGTTCTGGTCAATCTCTGCGACTACGGGGTAAAGGCTGGTCTTTACCTAAGGGTGGACGTAGTGATCAGTTAGTGCGAATTACGATAGTAACTCCGAAAAACCTCACCAATCAGGAGCGGGAGTACTATGAAAAAATCCGTGAAAGTCGCCGCTTCAATCCCCGCAGTCATTTGTCCCAAGTTCGACTGTGATTATATCTAGCAGTGCTCAATTGGGTGATAGACTTTCCTGCTGGGTTAATGGGAGTAGGGAGTAGGCAGTAGGCAGTAGGGGTAAGACAATTGAAGGTACCTCATAAGAGGGTGTCGATGGCATTTAGGAGTGTTTCTACTTCGGCATTTGAATTTAGGAAAGAAAATAGATGTTGAAAGCGGAGTTTTCCTAGCTGATCTAAAAGAAATTGGCCAGGTAGGGGAGCACCAAGTGCTTGACCAAGGTTATAGGCGCGAAAGGTTCTACAGTTGGGGTCGCTCAGCAGTGGCATTTGTAAACTGAGATCGTTAACAACTTGTTGGCTTTGCTTGATATCTGTACTCGTAATCATTAACACCTCAACCCCTTTCTCAGTGAAACGTTGGTAGTTCTCATTGATGTTTTTGATGTGAGGGAAGCACAGGGGACAGTAATGCTTTTCTGTGAAAATGCGGGTGAATGCCAAGATGACCGGTTGTTTGCCCTGATAATCCGATAATTTGGTCTGACGGTTATTGGTAATATCTGGTAGCTCAAAATCAGGAGTCCTTGCTCCGAGTTGTAGCGCGTTAGTTGCTGGTACAGGCACAAAATTGTGGAAGAAGCGCTGATTGATTAAGCCACTAAAGTTAAGGTCTGTGAGCATCAGGGGTTCAATTCTCCTGGACAGGGTTAGTAAACAGCTAGAGAAAATGTCGCAGAGTCTACCAAAAACTTTTATTATTTGTTAGACTTAAATTAGGGTAACACCGACAGGGATTATTATGTAACTTAAATTAAAGCCGAAAACCAAGGGTTTAATAGTTGCGCTCTCGACCTACCGTGGAACGAACGTTTTGACATTTTTATGGCGCTCGCGGGATATTCCTGAGAGCTTTGGGAGATACCCCCTGGATGCGCAAGCATCTTGCATTGGCGGGCCAAGGTCTATCTTGGTAGACTTTGGTAGCTAAAAAGTATCGGAATAGTTTATAGTCACTGTTATAGTTTACCGATAGGCACCCTCAACTGTAGTTAGTTCAGGGAAAGCATGAATTAAGTGACTAATTTGATTACACAGACCGGAAAAGGGGAAAGAGGGGGAAGCGATGGAGATCAACGCTGGTCACCCCTTGAGAATAAGAAATCACATCAGTGATTAACCGGACTTAATTTTAATGATTCGATTAAACGCTGTAAACCTGACTCTACTGACCACTGAGCTGTAAAATCTAAACAGGAAGATGCGATTGAAATATCCGCTTGGGAATGTTTAATATCTCCAGGACGGGGAGGGGCAAATTTAGTTTCTGATTTCCACTGAGGAAAGCAAGTTTTTAGACTATCAACTAGCTGAAGTAAAGAAGTAGATTTTCCGGTGCCTAAGT
>NZ_JAAHHE010000699.1:0-2184 GCF_010692525.1 Moorena sp. SIO3B2 | reverse complement strand
AATGTTGCTACCGCCCTATCTCATGGTGGCAGAGTCAATATTGTAATTCCTAAGCTAGCGAAAAAAAGTGAAGCAGGCGTAAGAGACCCCTATGCCTTACTCAATTGGCTTGGTGTAACTCAAGCAGAAAAAATAGACGAAAGTATCGGAGCGTTTAAACGTTCTTTCGGTACACACTTCATGAAAAGGTCGAGGCAGGAAGAAAAAGTTCGAGAGCAGGGAGGAAAGCTAGCAGCAATTAAAAATAAAATTTATGGAACAGAACTTTATGGCATAAATTTAGCTGTTGGTGGAATTGGTGAGACAGATTTCAACAGTGATATAATTTTGCCAGATGGAGCCCACGGACATTTGCTGATTGTTTTTCGACCTCCAACTATAGAAAAATTCGGAGCCCTAGAGGTTGGAGTAGAAACAACTGCTCCAGGTGGTGCGAGTAACGAGGGATATGTTCATAACTGGAAGTCAACAGAAGCCACCGCAAACCCTCTATCTAGTGCGGGAGGTGCTAAAGCTGAAAAACACGGAAAAGGAAAGCTCGATTGGAATCGCCTCAGTATAGTTTCTCTCGACGATATAGATCAAACTACAGTAGTAGCAAAGGAAATGGAAAATTGGCTTGAAAAATTGGAAAGACTAAAGGCTTTCTATGATTTTTTGGAAAAAACTAGGAGAATAAGTACTCAAGACTTAGTTGGTAGACGAGATAATTTTAGGGGTAAAATCACCTCATATACAAACTATTAAATATTTCGTGAAACTCATGGGTAATCTACGACAAAGCCAAACCACAAAAACAGTAAATTCTCAACAGCAACAACCATCACCTAGTACCAAACTAGAGCTCCACCCCATAGAAGAATTGCAAGGGATAATCGGCAACCGGGCACTAGGTAATTTAATTAAGTCCCAGCACCAAAACTCTCAGTCAGAAGTTGGTTACCAACAGAAAGTTGCTCGAACTATTGACCCTCTGCTGAGTAGTGTTTCCCCTGTTAGTGGGCAGCCAATCCAACGTCAGCCAATGTTTAGGGGACTTTCCCATGAGTTAAGGGGCAATTGGCAGCAGGGCAATCCAGTGCAGCCAAAGCTGACTATTGGTCAAGTTGGGGACAAGTATGAGCAAGAAGCCGACCGAGTAGCATCGGAAGTAGTGGACCGGATTAACACACCAGTTTCTAGTTTGTCAACTCAACATGAGTCGATTCAACGTCAAGACGAAGAAAGCACTAGCGATAGTAGCACGATTCGAGCGCTAGCCCAGGGCAAGGTAATTTTCGCGGGTTGGTACAATGGTTGTGGCAATACAGTTAAGATTGATCACGGCAATGGTTTGGTGACACGCTATGTTCATAACCGTAAACTATATGTGAGCCAGGAACAGGTGGTGCAGCAAGGGGAACCAATCGCAGCAGCTCGCTCTAAAGTTCGTTCTACTGCTCCTCACCTCCACTTTGAAGTCCGTATGCATAAGACACCATCATCTCCAAGTATCTACATCAGAAGGCAATGTTTTGAATACAGCTAACAAACCCAAATCCTTCAAACGCTTACATTATCTGAATAATTTATAGTTTATTTAAAAAATTTTATGTTAATTTAACCAAAGTTTTATTACCAGATGAATTACTAGTGACAAGGGCTATTGGCATAAAACTGTCTATAGCCTTGGCAACATTTATATCCAGTCGAGAGCAGCACAAAGCAATTAGTTTTACTCATCGCGATCGCTCCAGTTCTCCCATATTTCTATCACTCCCACAATCCCTTTGACCTGAAAGGCTATATGATTATTACACTGTGACTTTTGCCGACTCTTAATTTAAGCAAGCTCATGGGTAATCTACGACAAAGCCAAACTAAAAAAACACTAACTTCTCAACAGCAACAAGAGTGCGTACGCTCTTGTAGGGTGGGCAAATGGACATGATTCCTAATTAAATTACCAAACTATCAGAATTTGCCCACCCTACCCCTGAGGTGAGCAAATCCACTACCGTCTACCCTGTTGTTAATTGGTTTATCGGTTAAAATTGTAGAGCAAGTCAAAAAAATCTTAACCTGCTGAAGGGGTGACAAGCAAGACCGATCCCCTGATTTTGTAGGGTGGGCAAATGGGCATCAGAGCTGATGAAATGATCAAATTCTCAAAATTTGCCCACCCTACCCCTACTGGCACAATTG
>NZ_JAAHHE010000698.1:0-2190 GCF_010692525.1 Moorena sp. SIO3B2 | reverse complement strand
GATTTTACTTTGAATCAAGTTCAGGATTTGGCGAAATTTTATGGCTTAAATTTATCCGTTAATTCAGTACACAAATTAATGAGCATGGTAGGGGGACATCCTTATTTATTACAGTTAGCTTTCTCTAATCTTAGCAAAAATAGCAACATGACCATGGAGGATATTTTAGACACAGCCCCGACAGAATCAGGGATTTATCGCCATCATTTGCGAGAACTTTTAAATAATCTCATGCTCCATCCCAATTTACTAAATGCTTTCAAAAAATTACTGACAACTACTCAAGCAGTGCGCCTGGATTATAAAGAAACCTATCTGTTAGAAAGTCTGGGATTAGTCAGAGCAATCGGTAATGATTGTATTCCCAGATATAATTTGTATCGTCAGTATTTTAGTGACAGGATTTTATAGTGAATGTAAGCAGTCAGCGGTCAGCAGTCAGCGGTCAGCGGTCAGCCGTTGGTTGAAAAGTGAAAAGTGAAAACTGTTCGCGTAGCGTGCGCGTAGCGCTTAAGCTGAACGCGATCGCGTGCGCGTAGCGCTTAAGCTGATAACTGATAGCTGATAACTGATAGCTAATAGCTGATAACTGATAGCTAATAGCTGATAACTGATAGCTGATAGCTGATAGCTAATAGCTGATAGCTTCTTTATTCCCTACTCCCTTCCCAATCATGACCAACCAATCAACAATCTATCAAGTTGGCGGAAGTTTACCTAACGATGCTGCTACTTATGCAGTCAGAAAAGCTGATCAAGAAATTTTTGATGCTTTGATGGCTGGGGAATTTTGTTATGTGCTCAACTCGCGACAGATGGGTAAGTCTAGTTTGCGGGTAAAAACCATGCAAAGACTAATAGAGGTGGGAGTAGCTTGTGCTTCTGTTGATGTTACCCAAATTGGCAATTTTGTAACCTCAGAGCAATGGTATGCTAGCTTAATTAAGAGTTTGGTAAATAGTTTTAAGCTCTCAGATAAATTCAAGGTTTTACCTTGGTTACGAGAGCGCAAGCAACTCTCGCCAGTAATGTGGTTGGGTGAGTTTATTGAAGAGGTGCTGTTGTCAGAGATTCCAGAAAATATTGTTATCTTTCTGGATGAAATTGACAGTATTATTAAGGTAGAGTTTAAAGATGATTTCTTTGCCTTTATTCGCAGTTGTTATAACCAAAGAGCGGAGAATCCTGCCTACAATCGGCTCAATTTTTGCTTGCTGGGAGTAGCAACTCCAGCGGATTTGATTCAGGATAAACAACGCACTCCGTTTAATATTGGTCGGGATATTGAACTGACTGGCTTTACCTTTGAGGAGGCGAAAACACCACTGCTCCCTGGTTTGGTAGGGAAAGTGGATAATCCTGAACAGGTGTTAGCTGAGATATTGAACTGGACGGGGGGACAACCGTTTCTGACCCAGAAGTTGTGTAAGTTAATGGTGGAGAATGGGGGAACTACAGTTGAACAGGTTGCCCGTACCCAGATTATTGACAATTGGGTATCTCAGGATAAGCCAGAGCACTTGAAGACTATACGCGATCGCATTCTCAGAAATGAGCAACGGGCGAGTAGGCTGTTGGGATTGTATCAGCAGGTATTAGATCAGGGTAGTCTTGCCGCTGATGGCAGTGAAGAACAGACGGAATTAAGGCTATCGGGGTTGGTAGTGGAGCGCAATGGCTATTTAAAAGTTAACAACCGGATTTATGGCAGTGTTTTCGATAGGGATTGGGTTAAGCAGGAATTGGCTAGACTGCGTCCCTATTCTGAAGCGTTTACTGCTTGGGTTGAGTCTGGGTGTCAGGATGAATCCCGTTTGTTGCGGGGGGTGGCCTTAGAGAATGCTCAAGCTTGGGCTAGGGGTAAAAGTTTGAGCGATTTGGATTATCAGTTTTTAGCTGCTGGTCAGGAATTAGACCGCCGGGTATTGGCCGAAGAAAGTCGAATATTAGCTAAGGCCAATGATACGTTAACTGAAGCTCAAAAGAAAGCGAAGCGGATCATCAGCATAGGTGGTATTGTACTGGGTTTTTCGTTAATTGTTGCTGTGGTGACTGGGATCGAAGTTACAAAACAAAGAGAAGCCACACGACTAGAACAAGAAGCGCTTAGTGTTTTACGACGGTTACCAGGGGATAATGGTTACTATGGCGAGCAAGAGCTTTTATACTCAGCCATGGAGACTGGGCAAG
>NZ_JAAHHE010000697.1:0-2193 GCF_010692525.1 Moorena sp. SIO3B2 | reverse complement strand
GATTCGAGAGAATCCCGGTCAGTTCTCTATGGATTATGTACAAACCTATCTTCGCATTTACAAAAAATAAGCCCAACCAGGATGCTTAGATCATGTTAGGATAATTACCCTTAATAAAAATCTGCCCGATCTCCCCATCTCCCCACCCTCCTCACAACCCCTCAGGTTGAGGTGACATTGGATATTAGGACTAACCGATAATAAATCCCCGACCCGATTGACTTAATGCAGGGACTCCTGTATTATTTTCTGAGAGTAAATTAGGCTAGTTGATACCTGTTATGGTATGGTGTTAACTTTAATTGCCTAAAACTATACTGTGTATAGCTTTGAGATTTTGAAAATTTATTGTTTATACTGAAAAGTATGTCAGGTCTCTCATAAACACCATAGGATGCCCCTCTGCTCATCTTCCCCTCACCCCGTCTCCCCATTTTGCCAATACAATTGGGAGACAACAGCATGGAATCCAACAGTCGATATATAGCACTACACATTAAGGTTAGGACATTGATACAAGCTGAAACGCCGTTTTAGTTAACTTTTGCCTTTTGCCTTTTGCCTTGGGCGTAGCACTATATCAAAAACCATAACTCCACCTTGCCCGATGGCCTCGGGCATCAATATGGGTGAAACAACTCGCACTGGCTAGACCACCTCGGGGACCCCACCAGGAATCCAGGCGTTTATTCACTGACATTGGCGATATCCCCTCAACCACAAAATCCACAGCATCCCCACAAAGATGACGGGAGCGTGTAGCACCACCAATTTTGCGATTGGTTACTGGGTCGCGATACCAAGAGTTAACCACGATGGGGCGATTGCCAAAGTATTCCCTAACTTCCTCCATGACATCAGCAATTTTGAGAATGCCCTCCACAATACTTTTGTCCGTAGGAATGCGGGTACCATTTTTAGTTGCCTCTGCCCAACTAAAGTGACCACCAGTGATAATCGGCTCCGATAGGTAAAAGGTTTTGTTATATCCAGGCAACTGAATTGGACCAGTCTTGTCAGAGTTAATCTTAATTAAGTCAGATTGTTGTTCATCCTTAGGTGTGTTATCCGGTTCACTCCCTTCAATTTCAACATGGTCACAGAAGACGTACCAGGTTTTTAATGGTGGTGTGCCTAAAGCAACATTGGCCAGGACTACCTGAATATGCTTATTCTCGGCTGGCTGATCCGATGTAATCTCAAACTCCGTGTTTGCCTTTACCAAAACTTTTTGTGAGTCCTTGAGCTGATAGGACTGCTGGGTGCTTGTTTTAAACACAGTATCGCTCAGTACTCTTAGCCTAATCCCTGTCTGTGGGCTAGTGCCTCGACTGTCTGGTGTCTTAGATTGTTGCGGAAGTACAACATTAGTCGGTAACTGAGTGCCATTGGGGAGTTGTACAACAGCAGACTTCCCCACAGACACTAATTTGCGATCAGCATCATCTTGCCAGCGACGAGCAAATTCAGTGAGCACTGATGGCGATTGCTGTTGTTGCAGCCAAGCTAGTGCTGCATCTTGATGAGGTAGTTTCCCATAACCTCTGAGCAGATCCAGGAACTGAATTGATCCGGTGTTGGTTGGCTGTTGCCAATTAACAGAAGTTTGTGGACTGGCAAACTCTAACGGTTGATCGAGCATTCCTTGGTAATACAGATACCAAACAATTGCTGCTGCTCCGATCTTGTGCCCTTGACCATAGGAGTCATTACTGTTGCCTACCAGGGATTGATTCCAATGCTGTGAGCTACTAAAGTGATTGGTGCCATTCCAGAGGTACTCGGAATTATTCCCCCCCTTAGCATCACGGAAACCATTCCACAGCTCAAACCCCCATAGCATTGCTGCGATTGAGTGGTCTTTGGCAGTGTGGAACTGTTTCCAGCGCAGTGCATCAATGGCACTCTCAACAAAGGTGTATCCTTGTCCGTTAGCTGGTGGAGCAATGGGTCGTCCTTGTGGGTAGCGAATTGTTCTATTAGTTAAAGAATCGCCATTGTGCAGGTGAGCGTCTCGAAAGTCCAGCTCTCGATAGTGTAAAATTCCGACAAACCACCAAGGCACCCCCGTTTGCCGTTCTACTAATCTGTAGTTTCCTTGCCGTTGGAGGATTTCTTGAGCAATGCGGCCAGTTGGCTCTAGGCAGTTTCGCCTGAGCTGACAAGTCGCAAAAAGTTGTTCATATTGAGGTT
>NZ_JAAHHE010000696.1:0-2197 GCF_010692525.1 Moorena sp. SIO3B2 | reverse complement strand
GTAACTGCTACCCCAACCGCCGCATGGCTGCTTGCTTGCGTGATGGTGAAATCATCCTCCGCTACGTGACCTATGCGATCTTGGCTGGTGATGCTTCTGTACTCAGCGACCGCTGCCTGAATGGTCTTAAGGAAACTTACAGCGCTCTGGGTGTACCCACCACCTCCACAGCTCGTGCTGTTGGAATCATGAAAGCTGCTGCAGTTGCTTTCGTTAACAACACCGCTAGCCAGCGCAAGTTTGACCTCACTTCCGGGGATTGTTCCTCCTTAGCTTCTGAAACTGGTGGCTACTTCGATGCAGTAGTTGCTGCTATCAGCTAGTCTTTACCTTCTGCCTAAGATAACCAAGCTCCTGCCAAAGTGAGCTGGGGAAGCCAAAAGCTAAGTATAACCTTTGTCAAAACCCATTCAGGAGATATATAAAAATGAAATCAGTTATAAGCACAGTTGTTACTGCTGCCGATGCTGCAGGTCGTTTTCCTAGCAGCTCTGACCTTGAGTCCGTTCAAGGTAGCCTACAGCGGGCTGCTGCTCGTATGGAAGCTGCTGAAAAGCTAGCAGAAGGCATTGATAAAGTAACCAAAGAAGCTGGTGATGCTTGCTTTAAGAAGTATCCTTACCTGAAAGAGTCTGGTGAAGCTGGTGATTCTCAAGTCAAGATTGACAAGTGCTACCGCGATCTTGGTCACTACCTACGCTTGATCAACTACTGCTTAGTTGTTGGCGGTACTGGTCCTCTAGATGAGTGGGGTATTGCTGGTCAGCGTGAAGTTTACCGTTCTTTGAACCTACCTACCCCTCCATATATTGCAGCTCTTGAGTTCACTCGCGATCGTGGTTGTGCTCCTCGTGACATGTCTGCTCAAGCTTTGGTTGAGTACAAAACTTACCTCGACTATGTAATCAACTCCCTGTCCTAAGGAGATCACGGTGAAAATCCGTCGCTGATTGACTAACATTTCGATCAGTACCTGGGGACTCTTAGTACGTTGCTTTGCCTGAATTGGTTGAGTACCGTCAAAGAGTCCCCTAATTGTTTTGGGGGGTTAGGGGGGTAAAACTAACTGTAAGCTACGCGAACAGCTATCAGCTATCAGCCGTCAGGTTATTATTTTATTCAAAAGTACCTCAAGTAGCGTGGCCAAAAGCCCAAAGCGGATAGCTGATGGCCAAAAGCCCAAAGCTGATAGCTGATGGCTGATAGCTGATGGCTGATGGCCAAAAGCCCAAAGCTGATAGCTAATGGCTGATAGCTGATGGCTGAGAGCTGATGGCTGAGAGCTGATGGCTGAGAGCTGATGGCTGATGGCTGAGAGCTGATGGCTGATAGCTCAATGCTTACAACCAACTAAACTTCGTAAGTCCTATTGTATATTCCTAAATCACGACTAAATCACTGATGGATAAACGTTTTGCCAATATATTTAATTTGACCGAAGATCAAGCGATCGCACTTTTAAAGACCCCCTTAGACCAGCTGGAAGACCAATCTGATCGCTATCTGGCTGCATCCCATTTAATTAACTTTCCCAGCGAGCAGTCAATCAATGCCCTGATGGAAACGGTGCAAGAACAAAATTCAGAAATGTACCATCGTATCGCTCGACGCAAGGCAGTGGAAAGCTTAGGTCGTTTGAAAGCCTCTGTAGCCTTACCCATCATTCGCTCATGTCTAGGGGATGAGGATTGTTACACGGTGGAAAATGCTGTCTGGGCAATTGGGGAAATTGGCACTCAAGATCCCGAAATTCTCGAAGAAATTGCCCAGCTACTGGAGAAGCCAGGTCAGACTTATCGAGTGATTATCCAAACTCTGGCTGCACTAGACTATAAACCAGCCCTTGAGAGGATTAAGACCTTTACTAAATCCGATAATGAACCCATAGCCAGTGCTGCGATCGCAACGGTTTGTCGGTTCACAGGGGATACCAGCGAGATGCACAAAGTGATGGCATTCCTACAACACTCTAGTGTCAATGCCCGACGAGCCTGTATTCAAGACCTGATTGATGCCCGATACTACCAAGCAATTCCTCAAATTGCCACCTGTCCTATTTCCATGGTGTTTCGAATACGAGGAATTCGCCTCTTGGCAGAGGCTGGGTTGCCAGCGGGTGATATCACCTTTGAGGAGATCGAACCATCACTGGATCAAGTGATTCGTGATCATCCTGATCACCTAGAGCTGGTTCATG
>NZ_JAAHHE010000695.1:0-2197 GCF_010692525.1 Moorena sp. SIO3B2 | reverse complement strand
GTGCGGCTTGTTCCTACTAGGAGCCTCTAGAAAATAGAGGGGTATGAGTAGGGGACTTCGCGAGGAATAAAAACCTCAAAAGTCTAACTGTCTAACGGATGCGGGTGAAAACCCCGCCCTTCAGGAGAGAAGTGACTCCTTATCTGGCCACACCGAGCAGGCGGCAACCTCGCAGAGTGAAGCTGGCAGCAGGGCGCAATCAGGACTGAAACAGGTAGGTTCCCCGGCGCTAATAGGGAGGTGACACGGGTAAACAGATTCTAAAAAAGTGTCTCATGACAAAGCCACAGCCTGGGAAATGTGTGGACTTCATCCTCTCATTCTCGCAGCATATTGCTTGATAGCTGCAATCTCCGAGAAGAGGGTAGGCAAACTGAATCACCCTAAATCACCAAAACAATCCAAAGGACGGAACAAGTAAAAACGACAGCAAACGGTGCGACCCCGTAATTTAATTCGTCAGTGGAAAGCGCACCAGCAGAGGTCTGGGGAAGGGTCGAAACCCCGGTAAGTTATGCCAAATCTAATCCCTCCTGTCGGGTAGGATGTGACCGGAAACTGGTCACGGGTATCTAGAAAACACAAATCAATGAAGAGCATAGTTAGACACATGGTAAAACATAGTGAACTCTGGAAAGAACAAAACTGGAAAAAACTCCGGCAAAATTTATTCCGCCTACAGAGACGAGTGTTTAAAGCAGTTCAAGATGGTGACCTCAAGAAAGCTCGGTCATTACAAAAACTGATTCTAAAATCCCGTTCAGCCCAACTTTTGGCCATCCGTCAAGTGACACAGCTCAATAAAGGTAAAAGGACAGCCGGTGTTGATGGAAAGGCATCCCTCTCCTACCGAAAAAGATTCGAGCTTCTTGAGGAACTCAAAGATTATGCTTTTACCTGGAAGCATAATCGACTTAGGGAAATCCCAATACCCAAGAAAAATGGTAAAACTCGAACTCTCAAAGTCCCTACAATTGCCGATAGAGCATGGCAATGTCTAGCCAAATATGCGTTAGAACCAGCACATGAAGCCACGTTCCACGCCCGAAGTTACGGGTTCAGAACCGGAAGAAGTGCTCACGACGCTCAGAAGCTGATATTCCAGAATTTATGCTCAAATAAAAACGGCATCAACAAAAGAATAATTGAGCTAGATATCAAGAAATGTTTTGACCGCATTTCCCATAAATCCATCATGGACGGGATAATTGCACCATCAGGCTTAAAATACGGGATTTTCAAATGCTTAAAAGCAGGAGTCAATCCTGAATTCCCTGAGCAAGGAACCCCACAAGGAGGTGTCGTCAGCCCATTACTTGCCAATATCGCACTTAATGGAATAGAAGATATACACAATAGCATTCGTTACGCGGATGACATGGTAATAATTCTCAAGCCAGAAGACAATGCAGAGGAAATTCTAGATAAAATCAAGAGCTTCCTCGCCGAACGTGGAATGGAAATCAGCGCTCGAAAGACTAAGCTAACTAAAACGACAGACGGATTTGACTTCCTGGGCTGGAATTTTCGAGTCCAGAAAAACGGAAAGTTCAGAAGTTTCCCCTCACCGGAAAACTATAAAACAACCCGAAAGAAAATCAAAGCCGTGGTCAGCAACTCGAATTATGGTGCAAAAGTTAAGGCAAGAAAACTAGCCCCCATTGTTCGGGGCTGGAGAAACTACCACCGGTATTGCAAGATGGACGGCTCCCGAAATAGTTTATGGTTTGCAAATGAATCAGCACGCCGTAAATTCATAAAGGAAAAGAAAATCGACAAACACGAAGCCGTAAGGTTAGTGAACAAAGCATTTCCGGCGGTACCTTATTCAGAGAACAAACATGTCAATGTTAAAGGGACTAAGTCACCCTATGATGGTGACCTAGTTTACTGGAGCAAACGCAATAGCAAGCTCTATGATAATGCTACCTCCAAAGCCTTAACTAAGCAAAACCATTCCTGTGGACAATGTGGACACAAATTCCTAGGGGAAGAAGTCGTACACTTACATCATATTGATGGAAACCACGATAACTGGAAACCAAAGAATTTGCTAGCAGTTCATCACAGCTGCCATCAACTAATCCACGGAAGCAGACCGAAAGGTCAGGATATCTAGGAGCTGGGTGCGGTGAAAGTCGCACGCCCAGATTTGAAGGAGAGGTGCCCTGGGTAATACCAGGCATCGACTCTAACG
>NZ_JAAHHE010000694.1:0-2210 GCF_010692525.1 Moorena sp. SIO3B2 | reverse complement strand
GGCTGCGGATTTAACAGGGACAACCTTAAATCAATTTATGGTTCATGCTCAGGTTAAAGAAGCCCAAAAAGCGATTAATACAGAACAGGTGATTCACTTATCACCCCAAGATGCGGATATAATTTTTAGTCTGATTGAAAATCCGCCTGCCCCTAACAACCATTTAAAAGAAGCTATCCAACGTCATCAGGCTTTTTTCAGTGAAAAAGATTGAACGTCTGGCTTATTATGAGGGATACGGGTTTGAAGGAACT
Organism: Moorena sp. SIO3B2; assembly: GCF_010692525.1. Lineage (NCBI taxonomy): Bacteria > Bacillati > Cyanobacteriota > Cyanophyceae > Coleofasciculales > Coleofasciculaceae > Moorena > Moorena sp. SIO3B2. The sequence goes on along the minus strand of NZ_JAAHHE010000694.1, from coordinate 1,956 downwards.
AAAGAGCATCCATTATTGTTGTTTTTACCTTTATCTAGTTTAGGTAGTGCTTGAGAAGCTAAATCTCAAAAATAGAACTTTCCAGAAGATCAATAACTGCTGAAACCGCTGTTTGCACCGCTCCTTGAACTGAAGCATGATTAATTGCCAAGTGTTCCCCTGCAAAGAAAACACGAGGATTATCTACTGGATAAGCTTGACCGAGTAATGGTTGATATTTCTCCCGATACCCTGGAGCAAAATAGGCATAAGAACCAGAACCAGACTGATTATCTTCATCCCAAATACTATGAATAATATCATCAGTATAGTCTTTAATCTCAGGATGAAGTTGGGAAACTTCGTCTAAGGTTAAATCGGTTTTAGCTGTTTCCTCTAAAGTTCTAAATTTTCTGGAATTATCTTCCCAGCGATAAGCAGCAGTTAAAACTGATGGCTGATAAGAAATATCCTTATCTTTAGCAATAAAGTGAGGTTGAGAAAGCTTTGTTGAGTCTAATTGAGCATTATCAGAAGGATACCAACACTTTTCTATATTTAAATCCGTAAAGCTACCACCCCCATAGACATGATCGGCAAATTCCCAAGGACGAGCGGTACAGTGTAATAGAGTTTTACTGGCACTGTAATACCCCAAATTGTTAATCGCTTGCCGTTGTTGGCTAGGTAAACTAGGGTCAAAATCAATCTGAGCCAGAGCAGTAGCAGGAATAGTACAGATAATATAGTCAAATTCTGCAATTTGTTGCTTATCCAGCTTATTCCAGACCAGCCGAACCCCTCTATCGGTCATTTCTATATTTGTTACTCTGGCTTCAGTCTGGATTGTGCCTGATATGCTTTTAACCAAAGCCTTAATTAACGTTTCCAGTCCTCCGATTAGCTCATATTGTTCTACTCGATGCCAAGCAAAGAAGTCAATTAAACCATTTAACAGAGAGACTTTGTCGTAATGAATTGCTCCAGTAGCATGACCGAGTAACTCAAAAGCATCGGCAGAAAGATGACTGCGAAAATAGTCGGTAACCGTTAGGGTATCCCATTTTCTAACTTGATCACTGGTAAAAGTGGGCGCAAATAACTCCCATTTCTCTTGTTCAGTCAAAGAATCGATTAATTCTTCCAATAACTGGTCGTAAATTACCCCAGGGTCTTGTTGATCATCAGGGGTTAAATTGTATACACCAAACAACTCTTGGTAATTATCTAAACGAGTTTTATTACCCCGTAGATAATAAAAAGCGGCGGGATTGTAATTAATAAAAGGTCTTTTTGGTAAATTAAATTTATCGATATAGTGTAACGTGCAGCCATGACTAGTAGGAATTCGCATTGCGCCTAATTCCCCATAAGTGCCATCACTAAAATAATGAGTCTTAATTCTTCCTCCGAGGCGAGAATCAGCCTCTAATACAGTAACTTGATGGTTGAGTTGACTCAGTTCGTAAGCACTTACGAGTCCTGCAATTCCTCCACCGATAATCGCAATTCGTTTGCGAGTACCACCTTGATCGTAGGGACTAAGGGAACCAGGATGACGATACAGGCGCTCAAAGGAAAAAGGTTCCTCTAACTCTTGTGTATGGCGGTAAGGGTTAAACATCGAGCGTTATCCGAAATTAGGGCTTAGACTGATTTTCCCTTAAAAATGTCTTCCCGTAGCGGCTCAATGCTCGCGCATCGCGTTTTTTGAGGGATAACTCCCCTAACTAGTTAACCATTACCAGGGGATTACTCCCCAGACTTGTAAGCATTCAGCTATCAGCGTGTCGCGTATCAGCGTGTCGCGTATCAGCTTTTGAATAAGCGATGCAGCGCCTTCACGCGGGGGTTTCCACGGGGCTTACAGCGATGCAGAGGTGCGACCCGTGGCGAATTTAATTCTTAATGCGGAAAACGCACCATTACGGTCTTGGGGAGGCAGCGCGGTCTTGGGGAGGCAGCGCGGTCTTGGGG
>NZ_JAAHHE010000693.1:0-2229 GCF_010692525.1 Moorena sp. SIO3B2 | reverse complement strand
CGCATTAAGATTATGATATTCCTAAACTCGGAAACTTAGTCATAGCTTACTTCTGACTTCTGACTTCGTTCCTTCTGACTTGCGCGTAGCGCTATATCATCTCTGTTTCAAGGGAACAGGGAACAGGTAACAAGGAACATAAACATGTCTTAACCTTTAGAGGATATCTGAAAAGTTTTTTGATCCTGAATTTTGCCCCCCTAGCCCCCCAATTCTGGGGGGAACAAGAATCAATTTGCTGGTAGAAGTCCCCCAAAATTGGGGGATTTAGGGGGCTTGGATGTAGCAAATGAGACTTTTCAGACAACCTCTTACTTCGACTGCTATAATACTTCGACTGCTATAACTTGTTATCTTACAAATAACTATTGTTCAAAATGTCTTTGGTTATTGTTTACACCAAAAATCGTTTTTTTAGTTATCTATAGTTGATGCTTATAAAGCATTTATCCTAGTCATGATGTAGAGTCAATTTTTCCATTAACCACTCCCTAAGGGAGTAGCAAAAAAATAAAATACCAGATTTTAGCTTGTAGGGTGGGCAAAAACATTTTGGTTCAAATGAGTCTTATAGATAAGATAACTTTGCCCACCCTACTTTAATTGGTATTTTTTTTACATGCAAGTCCCTAATCCCTACTACCGTGCCACCCATTACTTTGTAGTTCATAATTAATAAAAACGCTATAATTGCTGATAATTTTTGTCTTCCTTGATAGCTCTCCAAGCTTTTTCTAATTCTATTCCTAAATAGACCCCATGACTAGGTTGTATTGAAGGATTATCACTACAAATTTTTCTAGCTAAACTCATGGCATTTTTCCCAGAATACGTAGCAATTACTTCCCCGCTACCAGGGGTTGTCTGCTTCACTATAATATTAGTATTTTCGGTTTCAATCAAGAAATTACCAATCGAATCAGCATACTGTTTCTGTTCTGAATTGATAAGTTTTTGATACTGATTTTTAATAATCCGATCAGCATAGTCATAACAATCATCATAAATATGAGCACTTTGACTAACAGTAATCAGCGGTCCCATTTTTAATTGAATACCCCCGCGCTTAGCAATTTGGTCTTTAACATACTGCTGTAGGGCTCTGAGTCCAAAGGCATTAGCTGCCCAGGCGCTAAACATATCATTACTTCTCAATGTTGCGGTTAGGGACAATTCATTATCCACAACTCTCAGCCAGATGTGATTCAGACAAGGACTACCCCCTTTCTCATGGTCTTTCACATCCCACAGGGACATCACTGCACTGGCGGCATCAATTTCACCAATGAGTTTGGTGATGACTTGCTCGATTTGGTCACGTCCGAACCAAGAACGTAGACGTTGACCATAAGTATATTTCACCCCTTCTACTACGGGTGCGTCGTCCAGGATTTGATGAATGTATTCTTGGATAAAGTCGCGATCGCATGGTAAATAATTGGGCTGAGGAAAGTAAAATTCAGGAGGTTCTGCCGTTACTACTGCCATTAAATCAATTAGCTCTTGCCAATATCCGTCATAACCGGTGGGCCGAATTGTGCCGGTAGTTTTAATGCGATGAATTATTTTAACCCAAGTTTCAGCTATCGTTCGCCCTTGAATGCGATGTCCGTAGCGCGGTCCTGGTTTTAGGGGGGCACAGCCAGATGCCCCGACATCATTGGCCATGGGAAATTCTAATGGTGTTCCCCAGGGCTCTTGAGTTTTGGAGCCATAAGACTTAACCAGACTAACGGCTTGGGTAATCGAATCAGCCTCTGCCACAGAAATTTCCTTTCTGAGTTGTTCTAGGATGACTAAGGGAATCTCGATGTCAATATACCCTTTGATAGAAGAGCGAATCACCCAGCAGTGACGACCAGTATCACTAGTCCCTTCTTCAACCCCATGGCGGAAGAAGTCCAGCAAGCAATTCCCACTGCCAGCATTTCGGTCTTCCTTCGTAGCGTTGAGAATCACCAAGTAGCGGACATGGGGATTAGCTAGCAGATTACGAATCAGCAGGCTAATTCCCCGGGTGGGACTGTATAACTGTCCTACCACAGCAAATTCAGAGGGGTTTAACTTTTTTGCGATCGCGTCTTTGATCGTCCATCCGCTAATCACCGCCGTTTGACCTGTACCGTAAATCAGTTGGTTAGGCTTGTGCAGGGGTTTGTACTGGAATTCAGTTGGTTGGCTGGTTGCTGTCATTTTAATGCAGAAGTTTAAGCTTGAATGTTGACTGTT
>NZ_JAAHHE010000692.1:0-2241 GCF_010692525.1 Moorena sp. SIO3B2 | reverse complement strand
TCAAGGTAAGCGGACGTGGCGGAATTGGTAGACGCGCTAGATTTAGGTTCTAGTGTCGCAAGACGTGAAGGTTCAAGTCCTTTCGTCCGCATCTAAAGGTGCGACCCGTGGCGAATTTAATTCGCCACGGGTCGCACCTCTTTTATGCATAGCTAACTAACCATAAAGGCTCCACTCTCCTTAGGTTTCGTCTCCAGGGATGAATTTCCCCTCAAGTATTTAAGGGAGTTGAGTCCTGATCAATAAAACTCCTGACAAAGCGTAACATTAACCGACATCTTGCCTTAGACTTAAAGAGTAGCTCTTTGGAGAACGATGTCAGTCAACTATGTTCCACCAAGAGTCGCTGCTCAAAGACTTGGAGTTTCAACTCGAACTCTCGAAAGATGGCTCGAAGCAGGGACAATCAAAGGGATCAAGACGCCGGGAGGTCAAAGAAGATACGACTTGGATTCAGTTGTCTCTATTCGACCAGCCAAACCAAAAACAGACATCATCTTATATGCCAGAGTTTCAAGCCGCTCTCAAAAGAGTGACCTTGAACAACAAGTACGCTTTCTTAAGTCTCGTTACCCCGGTTGTGAAGTCATCTTTGACATCGGGTCAGGACTCAACTTCAAAAGAAAAGGACTACAATCCTTACTGGACAGAGTTCTCAGCAACACTTGCGAGCTTATTGTCGTTGCCCACAAAGATCGGCTTTGCCGCTTTGGGTTCGATCTTATCTCATGGCTGTGCGGCAAATTTGAGACAAAGATACTGGTTCTCGACGAAACGCACCTCAGCCCAGAACAGGAAATGGTCGAAGATCTCCTGGCAATCGTCCACGTCTTTAGTTGCCGACTCTATGGACTCAGGAAATACAAAAAACGAATCCTTGATGACAGCGAGTTACCGAGTTTATCCAGTAAAGGAACTTGAGAAGATCTGGAAGAAGTGGGTTGCAGCCTCTCGAAAGGTATACAACATATCGATTGATTATCTAAACAGAGAGCAAGGCTATGTTAAGACTACCAAGAAGGGAGGGAAGCACGGATTTAGGACTTTTTTAAAAAGTTCTGGATTAATTCCTCAATGGTGCATTGATCTAGGTATATCAAAACTTTTAGACAATGCGTCAATGGAAGCTTACACCGCCTGGAAGGAGACGAAAAAAGAGCCACAGTACATTGGTATTGGTAAAAAAAGAAAACTTAACCCTGACAGGGGAAGAAAACTAGCCAGGTTTAGGAGTATTCGCGATCAAACCGCTACTCTAAAGTTCGATCCTACAGCCTATAAAAATGGCCACTGGATGGTTTCGTCTACAAAACATCTACCATTACCAGAATTCAAGGGACACAACTATTGTGTACTGACTAAGGGATCTACTGAATTGACCTTCAACAAAGGTAGGTGGTTTGCTCACTTCCCTGTGCCTCTAAGGACTGAACCAACAATAACCGAGAAAATTATTGCCTTAGATCCGGGCGTCCGCACTTTCGTAACAGGATTTGATGGTTCGGATTTTTTAGAGTTCGGAAATGGTGATTTTAGCAAGTACGCCCACGCTTTGTAGTCATCTCGACCAAATAAAGTCAAAGCTTGACAAACTCAAAGGGAGGAAATTCAAGAGGCTACGTTACAAGCTTAGGAAAGCCATGGAACGCCAACGGACTAGAATAAAAAACCTGCGTTCTGAGATTCATAAACAAGTAGCGTCTTATCTAGCCAGAAACTACGACATTATTGTTATGCCTACTTTTGAGACTTCTCAGATGGTAGCTAAAAAGAGAAGGAAGTTAAGGAGTAAAACTGCTCGCGCGATGATGAGTTGGGCATTCTACCAATTCTCGCAGACTTTAGGGCATTTGTGTAACCGGTACGGTTCCAAGCTCGTGAGAATAACTGAGGAATACACCTCAAAGACCTGCACAAAATGCGGACACATCCATAGGAAACTTGGAGGATCCAAGAATTTTAAATGTCCCAAATGTGGGTATGAAATCCATAGAGATTTCAATGGAGCCGTGGGGATTTTCCTCAAGGCGATGTGGGATACCACCAAAACCTATCATGTCGGTGATGTTGTACTAGATGTCTTAAATGTCTAAGATGTCGCGGTTAAAAGTATCAGTAAGCCAGTCTTCCCCAAAGCTTCCAAATACTCAGATAGTGTTAGACCTGCCCTGTCTGCCATCTCTTTTAGGCCGTCCCAGGCAGCATCTGTAGTTCTAACGGTATGTGATTTTTTCGCTTCTC
>NZ_JAAHHE010000691.1:0-2246 GCF_010692525.1 Moorena sp. SIO3B2 | reverse complement strand
AGGAACCCTTGCCCAATGACGATCCTTTTTGGTCTCATCCGCGCATTATAGTAACTCCCCATATTGCTGCTGTGGGTAACCCTAAGGAGCTAGCCGCTCGCATTGTGGATACAATCGATTGCAGTCGCGAGGGCAGACCATTGGAGAATGCAATTGATCGGAACCGGGGCTACTAAGTCTTAATAGTGAGTTTTCTGCAATGCCAATCAATCCGAAAAATAATCTAGATTGGCTTACCATTTTATTGATAATATAATATTATTGTAGATGAATATAAGTAGAGAGTAAGTTGAGAGCATGACTATTAGATCGGATATTTTCAAATTCTTCCAAAATCTAAATTTTGTCTTCTTAAGTGGCTTCGATAAGATTAATTCGATCAATGAAAACAATAATTTATATATAAATGCCATGTATGATTTGATGGAAAATGATGAAATCAGAACCCAAGCCTATAGAAAAGTAATTTCTGAAAAAGTAAAAGACAAAGTAGCTGTTGAAATTGGCACGGGCAAAGCATTATTGTTACCAAAATTTTGTGTAGATGCAGGAGTAAAAAAGATTTACACAATAGAAGAAAATGAGAAAGCTTTCGCAGAGTCAAAAAAACTGCTCGAAGAACTTAATCTAGAAGAAAAAATTAAAATTTATCAAGGATTTTCACAAGATATAGAGATAGAAGAAAAATGCGATATATTGGTTCATGAAATTGTCGGGTCTATAGGTAGCCGGGAAGGTATGGTGCTAGCAGTTAACGATGCTAAAGAGAGATTTTTGAAGCCAAATGCCGAGTTTATTCCGTACCAGTGCATTACGAAAATAGCTCCTGTATCACCATTGAAACTTTCCCCATATCAGCAAATCGTTAATTTGTTTCTGAAGTTAATCATGAAAAATGTTATAATAAACTTAAGTGATGATTTTAATTTTTCTAAACCAAGAACTTATCTGACCTGTAATTTCCCCGTTTGTAACCTGATTGCCGAACCCCAAGAATTTGAAAATATAGTTTTTGCTGAAAATTTGACAATGATAGATGATAAAACTATAGAATTTATTATTGAAAAACCAAGCTTATTTGATGGATTTATTTTCTATATAAATCTCTGGGTAGACAGAGAAACAGTCATTGATACATTGTCACAAAAAACAAGTTGGTTAGTTAGATATGCTAAACTTTTTGAAAAACCCCTAAAACTAGAAGCTGGTGACTTCATTAAAGTTAAAATTGAGAGGGATGTTTCAACCACACAACCTAAATATGAGATTCATGCCACTGTGGGCAAAAATGGGAGAAGCGTATTTGCAAAAAAAAGTTATAAGCTATGTTGAAAATTATCAAGCCGTCAAAAGTTGTGCAACGGGCTTTTGTTGAAACCATCTAGGAACTACGAACCGGAGAATTTGTACTTTGATGCAAAAGCAAGATGTGCCCGTTCAACATGGGCCATGTACAACACCTGGATCAAGGATCGAAAAACGTATTCGGCTGACAGGATAACATGAAAACTAGGATGTCTGTATCGCCTCGATTTCCAAACTTCCGAAAGCTGTCGCCAGTTGTTAGGCCGGGTAGATGTAGAAGCAGTTGAATATACTTTAGAAGGTTTAACTGAGGCGATTGTGGCATGGGAGACTGGCAGAGGGGGAAACAAATAATATCAAGTTCGGTTGAATACCCATCATAAAAGTCTGGGGAGATGGGAACCCACCCCTAACCCCTCCCAGGAGGGGAATATGGGGAGATGGGGGATATTTTTATTAAGAGTAATTATCCTGAGATGATATAAAAGCAGAGATAATGTGATTTCATGGAATCCCACAACTAACAAAAAGTAAAAATAGAGACCACAATAATTAAATTAGATAAAGTCTGCGGGGGCGACAACTCGCCCAAAAAGCAACTAGGTCGAGATATTGACTAATAAAATAGTCACCCCTTTAAGATGAAAATAGCGTTTCTCATAGCTATGAGGTACACAGGATTTTTTCACTCTTGCTAGCATGCCTATTGCCTATTGCTAGCATGCCTATTGCCTATTGCCTGCTCCCTGCTCCCTAAAACCGATAAATTTGTACCTCACAAGTTGTATAATTGCTATAGATTACTGTAAAAATGAAAAACTCTAATATAAATAATTCCATAACTACCTTTTATTCCCAAGAAGAACGACAGTTACGTGTAGATCTTGCTGCTGCTTACCGCTTGATTAACTATTATGGGATGACAGACATGATATACACCC
>NZ_JAAHHE010000690.1:0-2254 GCF_010692525.1 Moorena sp. SIO3B2 | reverse complement strand
GGTAGCTGATTCGATCAGTCGGGTGCTAGAGCGTCCAGTGGCTCTTTCCTACTCCCCAACAGTTGCAGCCAGCCGGAAGACTATGGCAATTCCATGATTAACCAATTGTCAACCGCACCTTTGAGAAGATTGAAGAGTTGGAGCAGGTAATTTTACCTCGCTGTTGTGTTTTACTCAAGCACTGCGACTTTATTCGTGGTCTGACCCATTTTTATTGGTGGCAGGCAGCCAAGGCTTAACGATAAGTAGGGCTTGCTGAATAAGTCGTAATTTTCGGGTTTGAATAGGTGTTAGGTGTTAGGTGTTAGGTGCTAGGTGGTAGGTGAGGTTAATGGTTTTAGGGAATTTTCATCTTTGAGGTGCTTATTAATTGTACCGATGGGCTCATATTCGAAGCACTTATTCGGTCAAAAATTGCTTGAAACCGTTGTCTGGCATGGCTTCCACACTTATACAGCAAGCCCTAAGTATTTGGATTTGATATTAGATCCCAGCGTCGTTCGCACAGCGTGGCCATTCGCGTAGCGTGGCCATTCGCGTAGCGTGGCCAAAAGGCCAAAAGGCCAAGGCCAAAGCCTGTGCCATCTAGCTGATAGCTGATAGCTGATAGCTGATAGCTGATAGCTGATAGCTGATAGCTGATAGCTGATAGCTGATAGCTGATAGCTTACTATTCCTCAATAACAATAACATCTGTAATAACAATAATATCTGTAAGCAAAAGATTCAAATTTTCCACCGTTAACAGAGGCAAATTAGGATTCTCGGTAGTACTCACATTTTCTGGATTGGAAAAGAAACTAAAACTAAACAGATATCGTCCCCTGCTTTGATTGGGGTTTTTCTGAGTCTGCCAATTGTTAATTTCCCGGACAATATTTGTTCGCAGGTCTTGAGTAACTACTAACATATCCGTGGAATCCCCAGACTTGTGAACCGTAAATCGAGGAGTTAGTAAAACAGGTAAGGAAGCTAACAGTTCCTCTTCGTTAGTGTTGCTAGCTAAAGCAAAGGCATACTGACAGCTAATCCGAATATCATAAGGACGGTTAATGATAGCTGGCAGCAAGACTTTGAATAACTCTTCCAGATGCTGTGTTAAGGTTTTACTTCTGGAATCGCCCAGGTCTGCAATATCCCAACGCTTATCATTAACAATTAGAGGAGTAATCCGGTTCTTAAACCTTACTTCAGGAGTCTGGAAGATGAAAGCTGCATTAGTTTCCCTGCCATCAATCAAATTCTTATTGCGGGCGAGACGGATAGCACCCCAGGCATTTTGATAGTCCAACACATCCAAATTAGTGACAGTCACCTTACGGTCCGGTAATGCCGACTCCCCAAAGGTTTCTACCCCAGTTGCATCAAGCAATTTGGTGAAATCATACTCAATAGTCGTGTAAGGTACTGTGGGGGAGTTAGTGGTTACATCGTTCTGCCTGGTATCATTTAACTCATACCCTGGTAACTCAATATCTAAGACTTGTTGATCAGCAACGGGAAGATTGTTAGTGGGAGTGATGATAACCGTTTTGGTTTCTTGGTCAGCAGATAGGTTTTCATCAATGTTGTAGTGAACTGTCTGGCGAGATGCCTGTGCGATCGCAATCGGTTGCCAAATTTGCCATGACCTAGCCACGTCTTCTGCTAGAGTTGCAAAGGCATTGAGGGCAGAAGTAACCGTAGTCTGGTTGTCATCGGTTAACCCTGTTTCCAAAGCTTTGAGATCACTGGCTAGGGTTGGATATAGATTGTTAAACCGCACCAGAGTATCCAACAGTGGATCAATAGTATTAGTCGTATCGATAATTGTGCCAACACCCACTGGGTCCCCAATGTCTGCATTAACTGCATTACTCAGGACAATAGTAAAGGTTTCATTATTTTCAACCACATCATCGCTGTTGACTGGCACCCGAATTTCTTTGGTGGTGTCACCTGGATCAAATTGCAGACTTCCGCTAGTTGCGGTGTAATCTCCTGGTGCTTTGGCGGTACCATCCTGGGTTTGATAATTAACAGTAACAGTCTTGTCAGAGGGAGGAGATAAGGTAACCGTGAAAACTGCAGTTTGTCCTTCTTCCAAAGAGACATCATTAATCGTTAATTTAGAGGAACCATTGTATTCAATCCGGCATTCAATGGTATCTTGAGCCACATCGGGATGTTCATAGAGGAAAACATAATTCCAGTCTCGAATATCCTCAGCACTGAGAATATCACCAGCAAAACTGTCGGGGTCAGGAATTGCTGT